>CANRLD010000034.1 GCA_947631375.1 uncultured Methylophaga sp.
TAAAATCAACCCACATGGGTAATGCCGCCCGACCACCGGTTCCATAACGACCCAGCGTTGTCGGGTTATCAAAGCCGACCCAGCTGATCGCCACGAGATCGGGTGTATATCCAGAAAACCAGGCATCTAACTGATCATTTGTGGTGCCGGTTTTACCGGCCAAATCACTACGATTCAGGCTGAGCGCCTGCCGCCCGGTGCCGTATTTCACCACATCACGCAGCATACTGTTAATAACATAGGCATTCTGCGGGCTGATAACCTGTTTTGCCGGATAAAATCCCAGTAACTCGGCCTGCATAAGGGCTTCTTCTTCACTGAGATCTTCAATGGCTGCACAGTTATCGCATACCTTATCGGGTTTTGTTTGCTGCAAAATATCACCGGCAGAATTTTCGATACGGGTAATAAGATAGGGCTCGACATAATGCCCGCCATTTGCCAGAACAGCATAGGCTCTGGCCATATCTAATGGTGCTGCATTACCGCTGCCCAGTGCCAGTGAAAGGTTAGGCGGCACTTGCTCAGGAGTAAATCCAAAGCGCTGTACATAATCGACTGTGTACGCAATGCCAATATCTCTCATTAAGCGAATTGATACCAGGTTTCGGGAGTGAGTAAGTGCTTCCCTCAGCCGCGTAGGGCCAAAAAAACGGCCACTGTAGTTTTCCGGGCGCCAGACATTTTCAAGGCCCGGATCATCAAATACAACAGGTGCATCGTTAACAGTCGTTGCAGCGGTATAGCCTTTTTCCAGTGCAGCGGAATAGACAAACGGCTTAAAGCTGGAGCCGGGTTGGCGTTTGGATTGGGTAACGCGGTTGAAGGTGCTTTGAAAGAAATCAAAGCCGCCTTGCAGTGCCGTAATCGCACCGTCTTCTGGGGCGACTGAGACCAGTGCTGCCTGTGCTTCAGGAATTTGCGTTAATTCCCAGGCATCATCACCGCTTTCCCGCAGGTAGATGATATCGCCAACGGCCAGAACATCAGAGAGTGTTTGCGGTTTTTTTCCCATACTGTTGGCGCTAAGCTGCGGTTGCGCCCAGCTGACCGCAGAAAAAGGTAGTTCGATTTGGCCGTGGCGTTTGATAAAAACCTTTGCCGTATCCTTATCAATGCTGTGGACTAATGCAGGGCTTATCGGGCCGATAACAGAATAATCCTTGAGGTGCAGTTCAGCCGCTGCAAGATCGGGCAATTCCGCTAAATCGACTTTGGCGGCAGCGCCACGATAACCATGCCGTTTATCGTAGGCTAACAGTGCATTTTGCAGGGATTGAGTGGCTGCCTGCTGATGTTCCTGCTTGATGGTGGTGAAGACTTTGATGCCGTTGGTATACGCTTCTTCACCGTATTCAGCAATTACCTGCGTACGCACCATTTCCGCGACATAAGGTGCATATACCTCGATTTCGCGCGAATGATAGCGGGTATTTACTTCGGTTTTTAATGCTTCCTCATAATCGGTCTGGCTGATATAGCCCACGTCCAGCATGCGTCTTAATACATAATTGCGCCGGTTAAGCGCACGTTCAGGTGAAGCGATAGGGTTGGTGGTGGATGGCGCTTTAGGCAAGCCGGCGATCACCGCCATTTCTGACAGGGTTAAATCATCAAGCCGTTTGCCATAGTAGACTTCGGCAGCGGCACCGACACCGTAGGCGCGATGACCGAGAAATATCTTGTTGAGGTAGAGCGCCAGAATTTCTTCTTTGGAAAGGATAGTTTCAATTTCCAGAGACAGGATGATCTCATTGATTTTACGCAGATAGGTTTTCTCATTGGATAAAAAGAAGTTGCGCGCTACCTGCATGGTTATCGTGCTGCCGCCTTGTGCCTTTTCACCGGTTAATAGCAGAGAATATGCTGCACGCATCAAGCCTTGATAATCAACGCCGGGATGTTCAAAAAAGCGATCATCTTCGGCGGCGAGAAATGCCTGTATTAATTGGGGGGGAATATCTTCATAACTGACTGGAATGCGTCGCTTCTCACCAAACTCTGCGATTAACAGGCCTTCATCACTGAAAATTTGCAGCGGAATTTGCAGTTGAGTAGTTCGTAGGGATTCGGCATTTGGCAGTTTAGGCGACAAAAACAGGTAGGCAACGGCGATAAACAGCAGGCCGACAATAAAAAGAATAAAGCCCCATTTAAAAAGGCGTGACACAAGTCGCGACATTAGATTATTTCGTTCGCAAAAAGAAAACCGTAGAGTATATATAAACAGCGGAATAAAATCAGTTAATGGCTTCTCGAAAAGCGGTGATGCGCATTATGGTTGACATCAACAGAATAGTTAATAAGCTGCTTTAACTTGCAGCTCAAAGTGCGCTGCATGTAAATGACGATGGAATTGGGGCGGTACATGTTTGAACGTAAAAAATCCCCCTTGCTAGGGATAGACATCAGTTCTTCAGTTGTGAAGCTGTTGGAGCTTAATAAACGAGGGAATCGTTTCACTGTCGAAGCTTATGCGGTTGAGCCGTTGCCAGTAAATGCAGTGGTTGAAGGCCGTATCGAAAGCAGTGATGAGGTCGCAGGGGCGATTAAACGAGCGATCAAGCGTTCCGGTGCAAAATCCAGAGACGCGGCAGTAGCCGTCTCTGCCAACTCAACAATTACCAAAATTGTTTCTTTTCCGGCTTCTATTTCTGATCGTGATATGGAAGAAAATGTGATGCTGGAAGCGGAAAACTATATTCCATACCCGCTTGATGAAGTGCGACTGGATTTTGAAGTATTGGGGCCTTCCGCGACCGACAGTGATGCAGTGGATGTCCTGCTGGCCGCTTGCCGCCGAGAAAATGTTGATGCCCGTACCGATGTGTTGGAGAAAGCAGGTCTTAAGCCGCGGTTGGTAGATGTTGAAGCCTATACCATCGAAAATGCCTATTCACTGATTGCCAGACAATTGCCCGAGCAAGGACATGGCCTCACGGTCGCTGTTGTCGATATGGGAGCCAATGTCACGACATTGCATGTGTTGGTTAACGGTAAAATCGTCTTTACTCGTGAGCAGGCTTTTGGCGGGCGGATGCTTACAGAAGAAATAGAACGTTATTATGGCATTAGCGCTCAGGAGGCCAGTCGGGCCAAGATTGATGGCAGCTTGCCGGAGGATTATTCGACGGAAGTGCTTGAACCGTTCAAGCGTTCTATGGCGATGACCATTACCCGCGGCCTGCAGTTTTTCTTTTCTGCTTCCAGTCAATACCAGTCTATCGATCGCATTATTCTTGCGGGCGGTTGTGCTTCTATTTCCGGGGTGGATAGCCTCATTGAAAATGAAACAGGCACTGCGGCGGCTGTCGCCAATCCATTTGCCGACATGGCGCTTGGGTCGCGCATCAGGGTGCAGACGCTGAGTAACGATGCGCCATCAATGATGATTGCTTGTGGGCTTGCCATGAGGAGTTTTGACTAATGGCGCGAATTAACCTGCTTCCTTGGCGTGAAGAAAAACGTCAGGAGAGACAGCAACAGTTCTATCTCGCTATGGGATTGACGCTGGCCTTTGCGGTGGTGATATTTTATCTGTTCAACAGTTATATGAGCGGACTGATTAGCGAGCAAAACCAGCGAAATAATTATCTGCAACAGGAAATTACCAAGCTGGATATGCAGATTAAAGAAATTCAGGATCTGGAAAAACAGCGTGATCGGCTGCTGGCACGCATGCAGGTGATTCAGGAGTTACAGCAAAGCCGCCCGAAAGTGGTCAAAGTCTTCGATTCGCTGGTCAGGGCGGTACCAGAAGGAGTTCACTTCCAGATCCTGACACGGGAAGGCGATAAATTGATTGTGCAGGGTGTGGCGCAAACGAATGCCAGAGTCTCGGTATTGATGAATCAACTGGACAGCGATCCGGAGTTTGGTGAATCTACTTTACGCGTCGTTCAGCGTACCTCTTCACGGAATGACGCCATTCGGCAATTTACGCTGGAAGTCAATGAGTCGAAAGACAAAACGGAGGAGCAATAGTGATGGAGATACCTTCCGTTAATGATATTGATTTTAATGAAAGTGGTGAATGGCCGCTGGCCGGAAAAATCGTTGCAGGTCTGCTGATTTGTTTACTGGTCTGGGGCGGCGGCTATTACTTTATTATCAAGGATAAGCGTGCTTCACTGACGCGGCTTGAGCAAACTGAAAGCGAACTGCGGACCAGCTTTGAAGTGAAACAGGCCAAGGCGGTCAATCTTGATGCCTACAAGGCGCAAATGAAGGAGATGGAAGTTACTTTTGCGTCGATGCTGCAACAGTTACCCAGAAAGAGTGAGGTGGCAGATTTGCTGGTTGATATCTCACGTACCGGACTGGTTAACGGGCTGGAATTTGAGCTGTTCAAGCCTGAGGAAGAGCGGCCGATCGATTTTTATATCGAACTGCCCATCACCATGCGCATTACAGGCTCTTATCACCAGTTTGCCGAGTTTGTCAGCGGCCTTGCGGCGATGCCACGGATTGTGACTTTGCACAACTTCAAAATGGGGCCATTGGCTGCCAACGGCAATATGACGATGGATATTACGGCAAAAACCTATCGTTATTTCGATGAGCAGGATCGGTAATGGTGAGCATCAAAATGTCTACTTCATTACTCGGCAGGTTTGGCGTGTTATCGCTGACACTGCTATTGATGGCCTGCCAGCCGCCAAAAGATGATCTTCAAGCTTATGTTGCTGAGGTTAAAGCCAGACAAGTCGTTGATATTCCACCGATTCCGGTGATGCGAATCTATGAAAAGTTCAGTTATGCTGCTGCAGATTTACGTGATCCGTTCTTGCCGACCGTTATTGATATAGCGGAGCAGCAAGCAGAACAAGCGACTGGCAGTGGTATCACGCCGAATGAAAACAGACGTAAAGAGTTGCTGGAAAACTATTCGTTAGCGGATCTGCAGTATGTCGGTACCTTAGAGCAGGATAGTTTATGGGCCTTGATTCGAGCTCCTGACAGTACCATTCATCGAGTACAGGTTGGTAATTATATGGGGATGAACCATGGCCGTATTACAGCAATCACTGAAACGGCATTGCAGTTAACGGAAATCGTGCCGGAAGGAAACGGTTATAACGAGCGTGACACGGCTGTACCGGTCGTCGAGATAAACTAAGGGCATGAAACTAATGAGAAAAGATGGAATATTTATCACACAGCCGCAAGTCATGATGACGCTATCTGGCCACTTTCTTGTTAAACGGTGGCGATGCCTTTTTCTGGTTTTTTCATTACTGTCGGTTAGTGGCCTGACGTTTGCCAATGAACTGCAATCATTGGATTATTCACGGCTATCAGCAAATAAGGCGCTGATCACGCTGACTTTTTCAGAGCCGGTAGCTGCGCCGGAAAGCTTTGCAACAGATGACCCTGCGCGGATCGTGCTGGATTTCAGAGGGGTCACCAATAAATTGGACGAAACGACCAGGCAGATTAACAGCGGACAGACACGCACTATCGCTACCGTGGAAGCCGGCGAGCGTACCCGGATGGTGATTAATCTGCTGCGAAAACTACCTTATCAGGTTGACGTCGCAGGCAATGTGGTCAGTGTTACGCTCAATGAGGATAACAGTCAGCCAGTCGCATCCCGCGCAGCTGAATCGAATAGTGTTTCCGCGGCGAGCAGTAACGCGGTGACGGATATTGATTTTCGTCGCGGTGAGCAGGGTGAAGCCAGATTGATGATTGCCTTGCAAAACGACAGTACCGCACTGGAAGTACGTCGTGAACGTAGTGATGTGATTATTGATTTACCGGGCGTCAATTTGCCACAAAAGCTGCAACGTCGTTTGGATGTTATGGATTTTGCCACTCCGGTACAGTTGGTTGACAGTATGCAAACGGCGGGTAGCACCCGCTTGGTGCTCACCACCACTGGCAAATTTGAGCACATGGCCTACCAGTCCGGCGAGATGCTGGTTGTTGAGGTGAAGCCGGTAGCGGAACAACGTGTAGCAGAAGCAGCGGACAGCGAATCTGCTTATGACGGTGAAAAACTATCATTAAACTTTCAAAATATTGAAGTGAGAGCAGTTTTACAGTTACTGGCAGATTTTAATGGAATGAACCTGGTGACCAGCGATACCGTCACTGGCAACTTAACCTTACGATTAAAAAATGTTCCGTGGGATCAGGCACTGGATATTATTTTGAAAACCAAAGGCTTGGGAATGCGGCAAAACGGTAACGTGATGCTGATTGCACCGGCTGCAGAAATTGCTGCTCGGGAAAGGCAAGAGCTGGAGGCAAGACAACAACTGGTTGAGATGGAACCACTGTACTCAGAAATTTTTGAAGTCAATTTTGCCAAAGCGACTGAAATGGCTGAAATTCTTACCACCACACAGGGGCAAAGCTCAGCAGGCGGGAACGCCGGTGGCTTTTTATCCGAACGTGGTAGCGTAGTAGTCGATCAACGTACCAACTCCCTGTTACTCCGTGATACCGCCAGAAATCTGGCTGATGTACGCAAATTGATTGAAAAGCTGGATATTCCGGTACGTCAGGTATTGATTGAGTCACGTATCGTCATTGCCAATAATGACTTTACCAAGGAACTTGGCGTCCGCTTTGGCACCTCTGCGCGCAGTGGCAGCCTGGGCGCCGGTACATCAGGATCATTAGAGGGACTGCAGGTGCCAGCGACTGATACCAACGCTGTGCTGCCAGGTAATGCGACGGGCGTTCGTGGCCAGGATTTGAATGTGAACCTGCCTGTTGCAAATCCTGCCGGGTCAATTGCTTTAGCATTGGCTAAACTACCTTTAGGGGCGGTGCTTGAGTTAGAGCTTTCGGCAATGCAGGAAGAAGGCAAGGGCGAAATTATTTCCAGTCCGCGGGTGATTACTTCGAATCAGCAACAGGCAACGATAGAGCAAGGTACAGAAATACCCTATCAGGAAGCGTCCTCAAGTGGCGCGACCTCGGTTTCATTTAAGGAAGCCTTGTTAAAACTGGATGTTACGCCGCAGATTACGCCGGATGATCGTATTGTGATGGATCTGGAAGTCAATAAAGACGAAGTCGGTGAAATTTTCTTTGGCGTACCGAGTATTGATACGCGTAGTGTCCGTACGCAGGTTTTGGTGGATAATGGCGAAACGGTAGTGTTGGGGGGGATATATGAACAAACCTCCAGAACGGCATCTACCCGGGTACCTTTTTTTGGTGATTTACCGTACGTTGGTGTGCTTTTCAAATCTAATCTGAACGAAGATCGTCAACGTGAGTTACTGGTGTTTGTGACACCAAAGATTATTAAGGAAGGGATGAATTATTAAATCCCGCTTTTTCAGGTTAAGATTAAAAAAGCCGGCTCTTTTGATCCGGCTTTTTTTTCATAACAACTATAGTTGAGTTATTAACCACGTGATTTCGGGTAATATATTTCTGGTGGGACCGATGGGCTCCGGAAAGTCCACTATTGGCCGACAACTGGCCAAGAGATTGCATCGTCGCTTTTACGACAGTGATCGTGAAATTGAAAAACGCACCGGCGTCTCCATTTCCTGGATTTTTGAAAGAGAAGGTGAGGCTGGTTTCAGGGAGCGCGAACAAAAGACTATTGAAGAGTTGACAGCGCTGGATGGCATCGTGCTGGCCACCGGTGGTGGAGCAGTGCTTTCTGCTGCAAATCGCCAATATCTGAAACGTGGCAAAGTAGTGTATTTGGCGGCTTCTGCGGAACAACTATATCGGCGGACGGCGCGTGATACCAGCAGACCGTTGTTGCAGGTAGATAATCGGCGACAGCAGATCAAGCAATTACTGGCACAACGCGATCCGCTGTATCGGGAAGTGGCTGATATTGTGCTGCAAACCGGCGATCAGTCTGTTACTCGAACCGTTAATGCTGTGCTTAAGCACTTACAGCAGTTAAAACAAAAAGACAATGAATTATGATGAATACTCTGCAAGTAGCACTTGGTGATCGCAGTTATCCGATTTATATCGGTGAGAACCTGCTGGTTGAACAGGATTTATTCACGCCGCACATCCACGGCAAAGAAGTGTTGATTGTTACCAATGAAACTGTGGCGCCACTTTATCTTGAATCGCTGAAATCGACCCTGACAGATTATCGTGTTGAGGTGGCTATTCTGCCGGACGGAGAGCAATACAAAACGCTGGAAGTCATGCAGCGAATTTTTGATCGTCTCCTTGAAAACAAAATGTCGCGGAAAGTCACTATTATTGCTTTGGGCGGCGGTGTTATTGGTGATATGGCCGGGTTCGCTGCAGCCTGCTATCAGCGTGGCGTACCGTTTATTCAGGTTCCCACCACCTTACTGTCTCAGGTTGATTCTTCTGTGGGCGGCAAAACGGCGGTCAATCACCCACTGGGAAAAAACATGATCGGCGCGTTTTATCAGCCACAATGCGTGCTGGCCGATACGGCAACGTTGGCCACGCTGGATGATCGTCAGTTGTCTTCAGGATTGGCGGAAGTGATCAAATATGGCTTGATCAATGATGCCGAGTTTTTCGACTGGCTTGAGCAAAATATGTCCTTACTAGTTGCACGCGACCCGGCTGTGCTGGCCAAGGCGATTGCGCGGTCATGTCAGGATAAAGCCACGGTGGTGGCGGACGATGAGCGGGAGCAGGGCGTCAGAGCGTTATTAAATCTTGGTCATACCTTTGGTCATGCAATCGAAACCGGTTATGGCTATGGCTATTATTTGCATGGTGAAGCGATTGCTATTGGTATGGTAATGGCTGCCGATCTATCACGGCGTATGGGCTGGTTGAGTGACGATAGTGTGGCGCGGATCCGGGCAATCATGCTGGCCGCCAATCTGCCAGTCACCGTGCAGGGGAAGGTCACGGCTGCTGACTTTATGGAGCTTATGTCGGTAGACAAAAAAGTCCAGGATGGGCAGATCCGCCTGGTGTTATTGCGAGACATCGGTCAGGCCGTTATTTGTGATGATTATGATGCACAATCTCTGGCAGAAACCTTGGCTGCGTTTACTTCTGATAATTAGGCTGCGCAATGATTACGGCTGCCGAACCGATATATATTTCGCGATTGGCGTTACAGTCAAACCCGTTCAGTGCCGAGTTTTCTGCTGCAGGATTATATCTGGGGGGAGAGGTCAAGCAGCGGCTGGATCTATTGCAGCATTTGCTGCGTGCTAATGACCGTATTCCCCTGCTCTACGGGGCCGAGGGGCTGGGAAAAACCACTACCTTGAAAGCGCTAATGCAGCGTGGTGGTGATGATTTGCGCTATTGCTTTATTCAGGCTGAAGCGGCGTTGACGACCCAGTTACTGGTGAGTCGCTGTCTGCAGGCTTTTGGTGCCCCGCAGGAAAGCATTTTTGGCAGCAATAATCTGCAGGTGTTGCAACAACGCTTGCAGCAACTACAAAACCTGAATATTCGTCCCGTGGTGTTAATTGATGATGTCAGTAAACTGGCGGACCCGGTACGGGAACAGCTAAAAATCTGGCTCGACTGGCAACAAAACGGTCATTACTTGTGGCGGGCGGTATTAACGGATATTTCTGCTCAGGCGTTCAGCGATAGTGAACGCATCCAGCCCTTGATGATCACCCCGCTTACCGAAGAAGAAACCGGCGCCTATTTGTTGCAGCGTTTACAAGGTGTGGGTTTTCAGGCTGAGTTGCCATTTACAGCGAAAAATCTGCGGAATTTTTATCGCCAGTCTGCAGGTTATCCCGCCAGATTAAATCGCACTGCGCATTTGTTCTTGCTTGGTCAAGGGCATGGCTGGCAGCCTTCATTGAACCTGAAACTCCCGGCAACCCCCAAATTACCGCTATTACCAAAATGGCATAAATGGTTGGCATGGGTGCCTGTCGGGGTCATCTTGATCTTGCTGTTGATTTATCAGCAAACAATTAATGATTGGTTGAGTGGTGATCAAAATAGTCTGGAAGAAGAAGCTGCTAATAATGTCCTGACGGAAGAATTACCGATGGTCGTGGCGGATGCGCCGCCGGAGCTGGTTAGCGTCGAAGAGGCAGATCGGCAGGAGCTTCTGGGTCTGCTGGAAGAGCTGGAACAGGCATCGGCGCAGCCTGATGAGAGTGAAGTTGCTGCCGATACACAGGCAGAACCTCCACCGGAGGCTTTCACTGCTGATGATGCATCTCTGTATGAGGCGGAGCCAGATCTGCCGGCTGATGCTACAGCTGAACAATCTGTTGCTGCTGTGGAGCCAGTTGAAGCAGAAACTGACACTGCCGCTATTACTGGCCAAGCGGTAGATCCGCCAGAAGATGCCGCGGCGGTTGAACAGCAGAACAGCGCTGTACAGCAAGAAGAATCGGAGATTGTCGCGGTAGAGGTGCCAGCTGCCTCATCGGCAGCGCAGGATACAGCACCAGCTGAGCCGATTATTTATGAACCGCCGCAGCCGGAAATGCTAAGAGATAAGGAATGGATCCTCAAGCAGTCTGCAACGGCGTTTACCTTCCAGCTGATGGGAACCTGGAATCGCGCAGAAGTCGATACTTTTGTGAAAAAGTATGCACTTACTGGCAATGTTGCGGTGTTTGACAGTATGCGCGATGGCAAAGTCTGGTACTCGTTGATTTATGGTGTTTATCCATCAAAAGACGTTGCCATGCGCTCCAGTAAGCAATGGGCAGCACCATTGAGCGGTCTTTCACCGTGGTTGAGGCGCTATGACGGTGTACAAAAACAAATTATAGAAAAGGCGCCAACGCCTTAATCAAGATATCGCTGCGAACCCGCTGACCGGTAAAAACAGCGCGATACACTGTTTTTTGCTCAATGGTGGTGGTTGAAAATACCCCGCGGCGTACCAAGTCTGATAACACAATATTATTTGGCGGCGTGAAGCATACAATCGCCGTTGGTGAATTTTGTACCCACCAGCCTTCCAGTGTCTTTAAATAGTCTGTAAAAAGCTTCGCCTGCTGTAATGTTGACTGAATGCGGGCGGCTAACCCGGTTTTGCCTTGTAGTTTCAACATTAACCATAGCGGTAATAATAACTCTGCACCATACGATCCGGGTAAGACGTCACGGGGCGTTTGTTGCAGATAGCTGGCCGGGGCTTGAGAGTATGCAGGTGGTTTTTGATACAGCAATAGGCTGCATGGACGAGGTACACCAAGGCTTTTGTGTGGATCAAAACAAACTGAGTCTGCCTGAGCAAATGTTGTCTCGGCTATCGTGGCGTCAATCAAGCTCAAAAAACCGCCCCAGGCGGCATCAAGGTGTAACCAGCAGGGATGACGCCCGGTCGCCTGACGAATTTGTCGGACATTATCGAGTTGGCCGCTACCGGTGGTGCCGATAGTGCCGATGATCGCCATCGGTGGTTGCTGTTCACAGGCTTGTTCAAGCAGGTTGATGTCTATCTGTTGTCGGTTATTGCTGGGAATTAGTTGTAATTGCAATTGCAGAATATCGCAGGCTTTGGCAATCGAATAGTGACATTGGTCACTGGCATAAACTATTTTGCTGTAAGCACCAAACTGCTTACGCGCCTGCCACAGTGCTTCAAGATTAGCATAGCTACCACCATGCGTAGCATGGGCATAAGACTGGCCGAATAATGGACAGAAAAAAGCCATGACTTGCCGCTCAATTTCGCTCAGTTGAGGATAAAGCTCTGCTGATAGCAGATTGCCAGGATGCTGGCCTGCCAGGATATGGCCGATAAATGCCTGCTCATCTACCGCTGAGGTCATATGTGCTGCCCAGTCTGCTTTGTCGGGATCTGCTGTCGACTCAATCAGCGTTAATAATTGTTGATAAACGGCTTGATTGTCAGTGGCTGACAGAGCGGTGTCTTTGCTGAGCTGTGCCTGCAGATAGTCCAGTAAAACCGTAGTCAGCGTCATAAAAAGAGTGTAATGGCTGTGTTGGGAAACGGGTCGACATCGTGAAAACTGACGATTTGCGTTGCAACAGGATGTTGCTGATATAACCCCGTAAAGCCATCATCAATAATTGTTTTATGATTAAGCTGCTGAAGATCGCCGGTGTCAGGCCGTATGCGTTTTATCAGGGTCAATTGCTGGACAGCAGGCAGTTGCTGGGCAAACCATAATGCCAGGCTGTCAGAGGTTATTTGCCAGTTTTGCGCAATATCTGCATCCAGTAGTCGGGCATCCGGAATCCAGATGGATAGCTTGGGTGTTGCAGCGACAGCAGCAGGAATATTGACAATCGTTGCCGATGGTTGCAGGCCATGAAGCAACAGGCCAAACTGGGCCATCGCAAGGATCGCCATATGATGCGCACTGCGATCATCAAATTTATGCTGTTGTTGCGCTTGACGTACCTGATCAGCAAAAGGGCCACCTCCCGGCACAATAACCAGCGGTTGTTGTTGAGAGAGCGTATGCAGGCGCGTTAACCAGCGATTAAGGTTGGGAGCGTTGTACAGGCTGCCGCCCAGTTTAACAATATGCATTTAACGTAAGGATTCAACGAGTTTCAACATGGCAGCGGCCTTGTCTGCTACTTCCTGATATTCTTCGTCAGCGTTGGAGTCAGCAACAATGCCACCTCCGGCCCAGAAACGCAGCCGGTTATCACTAAACACCAGCGTGCGAATGGTGATATTACTGTCCATATTGCCGTCGAAACCAATATAAGCCATGCTGCCGCAATACACCCCGCGACGTTGTGGCTCCAGTTCTTCGATAATTTCCATTGCCCGCAGTTTGGGGGCGCCAGTGATTGAACCACCGGGAAAGCAGGCGCGTAGCAGACTCACCGCGTGCTGATCTTCTGCTAGGGTGCCGGTAATGGTGCTGACGAGATGATGGACGGTGGCGAAAGATTCCAGTGCAAACGGGCTCGGCACCTTGATTGATCCCGGTATGCA
>CANRLD010000035.1 GCA_947631375.1 uncultured Methylophaga sp.
TTGGCACCGGTGGCTTCGAGCACTTGTTCGGGGGTGACAAAGGTCAGTGGAGACGCGATCAACGGATGTTTTTCTGCCTTGATTTCATTGAGCTCATGATCGCCGCGCAGTACCAGGGCGATTATGCTGTTTTTCTCGCGGCCTTCTACCAGTAGTGTTTTGAGGCACTGTGCCGCCGGTACTTGCAGAAACTGGCTGACTTCCTCAATGGTATGTTTATGCGGGGTCGCCACAGTTTGCATTTCAAGAGATGCTGGTGGTCTGTCACCAGCCGGTTTGACGGCTTCTGCAAGTTCAACGTTGGCGGCATAGTCACTCTGGCCGCAAAAGGCGATGGCATCTTCACCCGAGCTGGCGAGTACATGAAACTCGTGTGAGGCATTGCCGCCAATACTTCCGGTATCAGCCAATACGGCGCGAAAGTTGAGGCCAATCCGTTCAAAAATCCGGGTATAGGTCGCGTACATCTGATCATAGGTCTGCTGCAGTGAAGCCTGATCCAGATGAAAGGAATACGCATCCTTCATCAGAAACTCCCGGGCACGCATCAGCCCGAAGCGGGGACGGATTTCATCGCGGAACTTGGTTTGAATTTGATAAAAATTTACCGGCAGCTGTTTATAGCTGCGAATTTCCTGTCGAACCAGATCGGTGATCACTTCTTCATGGGTGGGGCCATAACAAAACTCGCGCTGATGACGATCAGTAAGGCGCAGTAATTCCGGGCCATACTTTTCCCAGCGCTGGCTTTCCTGCCAGAGTTCGGCCGGTTGTACTGCAGGCATCAATACTTCCTGGGCGCCGGCTTTATTCATTTCATCGCGCACAATATTTTCCACTTTGCGCAATACCCGTAATCCCATCGGCAACCAGGTGTACAAGCCGGAAGCCAGTCGGCGGATCAGACCAGCACGCAGCATCAGCTGATGACTGATAATCTCGGCGTCGGCTGGTGTTTCTTTTAAGGTGGAAATAAGTAACTTTGATGTGCGCATGGAAGCGTATATTCCTGTCTTATGTAGTAATTTTTAATATTAAAACTGCGCCGACAAATCGTCGGCGCAGTGTCCAGTGTGGTAGTTAAAATGTGCTGTGATCCCAGCCCCAATTTTGTCGTTCGGCGTCGGTCATGCTGATATAAATCCGGCTGCCAGCAACGCCAAGCTGTTGTTCGATCATTGAGCATAAGGCATCTGAGAACGCTTTGCGATCAGCGGGCAAGCCGAGGGAACGGTAGTCGAGGATGGCGGTGGGTTCTGTGCTGCCAGCGAAAGACATGGCTGTTTTCGATTCCACGGCGATCATGACATAGCTTTCAGGTTTGCCGGATGCCTGGGCAACGGTATTGCTTGCGGCTTTAAGTAGTGCGGCTTCGTCGTTGACGGGTTGATTGGTGACAATATTCAGATAGGGCATGGTTAATTCTCCTGTTGGCAGAGTTGCTGAACATGTTGCTGGTATGTGCTTATTTTTTCTTGCCTTTCTGTTTCTGTGGGCCGGGTGACATTACCTTGTGAATCAATGGCGCGGCGTCCGGGATTGTTTTGATATTGCTGTAAATTATACTTGGCTATACGACAGTTTTCGGCCTGTACTGTTGCTGCTTGCTGTTCTTTTTGCTGCTGCAACTGTTGTTCTGCACGGGCTCTGTCGCTTGCCTGTTGCTGCTCGATCAACTGATCGACCTCATGTTGCGCGGCTGCCGGATGCATGGCCGGAGGAGGTGGCGCTGTGATCATTTCATAGTTGTTATCGTTTGGCGGCGTTTGTGAATAAATCACCTGCCCCTCATCGTCAAGCCATTTATAAACGTCCGCATGAGCCGTGACGACAGTAAACAAAGCAAGACAACACCAACTCAATTGCGGTATAAACATCGCTGGTACCCTACGAAACAAATCATTATTCTACGCCAAAGCGTTATTGCATAACATGTCTGATCCTCTTGCCCCTTTTACGCTGACCATCCAGATACAAAACGGCCCTGTAACGGCTATCGATGCACTGGCTGCGCAATGTGAACTCTCACGCCAGCAGCTAAAACAGGCAATGGCTAAAGGTGCGGTCTGGTTACAAATTGGCAAACGAAAGCAACGTTTACGCCGGGCGACCAGAATGCTGCATAACGGTGAGATATTATCGCTTTATTACGATAATAAATTGTTGGCATTACCAGTTATAACGCCTCAGTTAGTGACTGATTTTGGGCTTTACAGTGTCTGGATAAAACCGGCAGGCATGTTGGCGCAAGGCACGGAGTGGGGCGATCATTGCAGTCTATTACGCTTTGCGGAACAGGCGTTTGCCAAGCCACGACAAAGCTTTCTGGTGCAGCGGCTGGATCGGGAAGCCTATGGATTGATGATTATTGCGCATCAGCGCAAAGCTGCCGGGCAATTATCGGCGTTGTTTCAACAACGTAAAGTTGATAAGCAGTATCAGGTCTGGGTGGATGGCGAGGTTCCCTGGCAACAGCGGCGGCTGGATACGCCACTGGATGGCAAACAGGCAGTAAGCCATTTCGAAAGGCTGGGCTATGATGCTGAGCTGAATCGTACGCAGCTACATGTCAGTATTGAAACAGGACGCAAACACCAGATTAGGCGTCATTGCGAAGCAACAGGTCACCCGGTCAGTGGTGATGTACGCTATGGTCAAAAAAGTCATGATGGCTTGCAGCTTAAAGCCAGCAGACTGGCATTTGATTGCCCGATAACGCATAAAAAACAAGTATTTAGCTACTGATCAGTGATTGACAAGAAATAATAGCGGTGTAGAGTCACTGCATCCATCTTTGGGGATCTTTCACCATGAGCCAGCCTGAAGCACAGCGACCGCAACAGACTCAGCAAGTACAGTATGACGGTGATGATGATCGTCGCCGTTATCATCGTCGACAAGTCAGAGAAAGACGTCAGTTGATCCGCTTTGATCTGCGTCACGCCAATCGGCGTTCCGGACGCGATAGACGTAAGTCATCAACTGAAACAGCAACCGGCTAGCTTAAGTTTGACCGCTTAATTATGGATCGGCCAGACGTAATATCTGGCGGAGATACACACTTTGCGATAACCCGCGGGCTGCCAGAAATATCATCAATGCTGCCCACAAACCATGATTGCCAAACACTTGCAACAGATAAAATGCCGGCAAATAGCAGCAAAGCGCGGAAAACAACATGGTATTACGCATTTCCCGACTGCGGGTTGCACCAATAAATACCCCATCCAACAGATATGACCACACTGCCAGCAGCGGCGCGATGATCACCCAGACAAGATAGTTATTGGCATAGTCAATAACCGCATCAATGCTGGTTAAGGCACGAATGATCTTTTCACCAAACAGCAGGTAAACCAAGGAAAACGATGCCGCCATCAATACCGACCAGAAACCGGTGATGTTGAGCGAGCTTTTCAGCATTTCAGGCGACCGGCGGCCGATGGATTTGCCGGTCAGCACCTCGGTGGCATTGGCAAAACCGTCCAGCACAAAAGCCATAAAGGTAATGAAATTAAGCAAAACACTATTGGCAGCCAGTACGGTGTCGCCTTGCCGGGCACCTTGTGTTGTGAACAGTGCAAAACAGCTGATCAGCAAAAATGTTCTTATCATCACATTGCCATGTACATGCAACCCACGATGGCTGCTCTGCAGTATTTGTTTTGTCAGCGACAAGCGGAAGCTGTCTTTGCTGAAACCATACTGCTTCAGTAACAGTATGCCCACCAGCAAACCACCGTATTCGGCGATAACGGAGGCCAGTGCAACGCCATCAACATTCAGGCCGAAGCCAAGTACAAACAAGGCATCCAGTACGATATTGATAATATTGATCACCAACACCATCAATAGTGCTGCGCGCGACGCCTCACGGCCAATCAGCCAGCCAAGAATGGCGTAATTGAGCAGCGTGGCAGGGGCACTCCAGATGCGGATGTTGAAATAAATGGCGGCGTAATGTTCAACCTCTTGGCTACTATCTATTAACTGCAATGCCATGCGGATGATGGGCACCTGAAATAACAGCAACAGCACGGCAATAAGTAGCGCCAGCCAGGCGGATTGCATTAAGATAGCCTGCATTTTGTGCGTATTATTTTCCCCGTAGGCTTGTGATGTCAGACCGGTGGTCGACATCCGCAAAAAGCCAAAGCCCCAGAAAACAAAGGTGAAAATCATGCTGCCAATGGCAACGGCGCCCAGATAATGTGCAGAACTGAGATGGCCTACCATCGCCGTATCCACCAGACCGAGTAATGGTGTTGTGATATTGGCGATAATCATGGGGCCGGCAATCTGCCAAACCTGACGATGGGTTACTGTGTGATTTGACACCTGTGTTTCCAAAAATGAATGCTGATGACGTCTGAACCGACCACTATTTCAAAAATTTATCTTGAAGGCCAAATGATTGTAGCTAAAAACAACGCGCTGACGTACCGCAGGCAGGTATGTTGATTGAGTGGCTGAGCTACCTTGCCGCCGGGGTGGTAGCTGGTACGCTGGCGGGTATTTTTGGTATTGGTGGCGGTTTGGTAATTGTGCCAATCCTGGTATGGCTGTTTGCCAGACAGGGCCTGCCCGCCGAATATCTGATTCATATGGCCGTGGCTACCTCCTTGATGACCATTATCGTCACCTCTGTTTCATCGGTTTATGCTCACTGGCGGCTGGGTAATGTCTCGTGGCTAGCGGTTAGGCGATTGCTGCCGGGCTTGTTGGCCGGTAGTTTCAGTGGTGCATTACTGGCAAGCACCATCAGTGGTGACAATTTGCAGATCTTTTTTGCAGTGTTTGCCCTGGTTATGGCAGTACGGATCTGGCTGCCCACGGCATCAGGGCTTTATCCTGGATTATTAAACTGGTTACCAGCCACGGTTTGCGGTTTCTTCAGTGGAGTGGCCAGTGCGCTGGTGGGGATAGGTGGCGGTACATTAACGGTTCCCTATCTGTTGATGGCAAGACTGAGTATTCAGCAGGCGATTGGTTCTGCGGCCTGTTGTGGTTTTCCGATTGCACTGGCGGGGGTAATTGGTTTTATCGTCTTTTCCCCGGCGCAGCTAGGCGAGCAAACTGTCTGGCAAACTGGCTTTGTTCATTGGCCGGCGTTTATCGGGATTGCCTTGACCAGTACGGTTTTCGCCCAACTGGGAGCCCGACTGGGTAAAAAATTACCCTCATCCTGGTTACGCCGGTTATTTTCTGTGCTGCTGGTCTGTGTGTCGCTTTATTTTTTCATTCGCTAGCGATTCAGGCAAAGCGGCTTTGATGGCCGGGCAGTTTCTTTTATAATTAGTCGGTTTATCAATTTTAATTTACCTCCTGGAGTACCCGTTTTATGAATCTTGACCGTGTCGGCGCTGGCAAAAATCTGCCGGAAGATATTAATGTCATTATCGAAATTCCTGCTAATGCTAATCCGGTAAAGTATGAAGTTGATAAGGAAACGGGTGCGCTGTTTGTTGATCGGTTTATGAATACTGCAATGTTTTATCCGGCGAATTATGGCTATGTGCCAAACACGTTGTCAGATGATGGCGATCCAGTGGATGTGTTGGTCGTCACCCCGTTTCCATTAATCAGTGGTTGCGTGGTAGCGTGTCGTCCTGTGGGCATGCTGAAAATGACCGATGAAAAGGGCGAAGATGCTAAAGTGCTTGCTGTGCCACACGATAAAATGTATGACGGTGTCAAAACCATCGACGATTTACCGGAATACCTGCTGAATCAAATTACACATTTCTTTGAACATTACAAAGATCTGGAAAAGAATAAATGGGTCAAAGTTGAGGGATGGGCTGGGATTGATGCAGCCAGACAGGAAATCCTCGACAGTGTTAAGCGCTATCAGGGTGCTGCCAATTAACGATATTTTTGACGCAATAAGTACCATTAATTTTGCATACGGCGAGCTGGCGAGAGTCAGCTCGCCGTATGCAGTTTTATAAAGTGGAAAAACTATGACACAAATAATTATTCAAGGACCGCAACTGACTCGCGAAATGGCAGCTGACATTGCGAAAAACCTGGCGGGTGTTCTTGACTGGCGCGATAGTTATGCCGTGATAACAAATACCCGGCATGCTGCATTGACCATGTTGAGACAGCAGTTTCCGGTGGATATTAATGTGTTGCCAACAGAGTTTGAGGCCGAGCACTGCCGGTTAATTGTGATGGATATGGATTCCACGTTAATCAGTATCGAATGTGTGGATGAAATTGCCGACTTTCTGAATGTTAAACCCCAGGTCGCCGCGATTACCCAAGCCGCTATGCGTGGCGAAATTGATTTTGAGACATCATTGAAGCAACGGGTTGCGCTGTTAAAGGGCCTGCCGGTGGACGTGCTGGAACAAGTCTATAATGAGCGACTGACGCTTAGCCCCGGAGCAGAGCTAATGTTGGAAACAGTGCAGCAGGCGGGTATTAAAACGGCAGTGGTTTCAGGTGGCTTTACCTTTTTCACCGATCGGCTCAAACAACGTTTAAAGCTGGACTTTAGTCAGGCCAACATCCTGGCCGAAGAGAATGGCTATTTGACCGGTGAGGTTGTGGGCGCAATTTGTGGCGCTCAAACCAAAGCAGATTTTTTGCTGGCGCGCTGTACGGAGTTGCAGATAGATCCCCAGCAGGTGATTGCGATAGGCGATGGTGCCAATGACTTATTGATGATGGCGGAAGCCGGTCTGAGCGTGGCCTATCATGCCAAACCCAAAGTACAAAGCGCCGCAGACACGGTATTGAATTATTGTGGTCTGGATGGTGTATTAGGACTCTTGCAACGCGCCTGAAGAGGGGCGTAACCTTGAATTAACAGCAGATGCCCCCATCTGCAAATCTTACTTAACCAGAGAGGTAACAACGATGGATGTTATGGAACGTATCAAACAGGCGATTGAATCAAATCCCATCATTTTATTTATGAAAGGAACGCCTGAATTCCCCCAATGTGGTTTTTCCAGTCGTTCATCACAAGCGTTGTCCGCGTGTGGTTCAGAGTTTGCTTATGTCAATGTACTGGCAGATCCGGATGTTCGCGCTAATTTGCATCGTTATGCTGACTGGCCAACTTTCCCGCAACTCTATATTAACGGCGAGTTAGTCGGCGGCTGCGATATCATTATGGAACTGTATGAGAGCGGTGAACTCAAACAGATGGTTGATAAGGCGAGTTGATTTTTGCTATGGCAGAAAAACATGATTCCGATTGGTCGGCCGGGCACGGTTTTGCGGTCGCACCTTCGAAACCTGAATTAAAGCAACCACCGAAATATCGGGTGATCATGATGAATGATGATTACACACCGATGGACTTTGTGGTTGAGGTATTGGAAACATTGTTTGATATGGGGCGTGAACGTGCAACGCGAACGATGTTACAGGTACACACAGAAGGACAGGCTTTGTGCGGCGTATTTACCTTCGAGATTGCCGAAGCCAAAGTAGAGCAAGTGAACAGTTATGCCCAAAGGCATGGGCATCCTTTACAGTGCACCATGGAACAGGAATAAGATGGCTGCAATGACAATAGGCGGATGGCAATATGCTGAGCAAAGAACTTGAACACACGCTAAGTCAGGCATTCAATTATGCCCGGCAACGCTCCCATGAGTTTTCAACCGTTGAGCATTTATTACTGGCACTACTGGAAAATGGCCAGGCCCTGGCAGTACTCAAAGCCTGTGAGGTGGACATCAATGTATTGCGGCAGGATCTGACAGACTTTCTCGCTGATAATCTGCCGACATTGGCGGAAGACAGTGATCGTGAAACACAGCCCACACTGGCTTTTCAACGGATTTTGCAGCGTGCAGTGATGCATGTTCAATCTTCTGGCGGTGAAGAGGTGACAGGGGCGAATGTGCTGGTGTCAATTTTCTCCGAACAACAATCCCAGGCGGTTTATTTGTTACAAAAGCAGGATGTCAGCCGTCTGGATGTGGTTAATGCCATCAGTCATGGTGGTATTGAAAGCCTGACCGAAGAAAGCAAAAGCGAACAGGTGGAAAGCGAAGAGGGTGCGTCCGATAGTAAAAGCCCGCTTGCCTTGTATGCCACTAACCTGAATGCGGAAGCAAAACTGGGGCGGATCGATCCGCTGATTGGTCGGGCGGCAGAGATTGAGCGTACTTTGCAGGTGTTATGCCGTCGCCGTAAAAACAACCCATTGTATGTTGGTGAAGCCGGCGTAGGAAAAACAGCATTGGCAGAAGGGCTTGCCAAGCGCATTGTTGACGGTAACGTACCGGAAGTATTGGAAGATGCAGTCGTCTATTCATTGGATATGGGCGCGCTGGTTGCCGGCACCAAATATCGCGGTGATTTTGAAAAACGGCTGAAAGCCTTGCTGCGGGAAATTAAACAGCAGGAACATGCGATCCTGTTCATTGATGAAATCCATACCATGATCGGCGCTGGCAGTGCTGGTAACAGTGCGATGGATGCAGCCAATTTACTGAAACCGCTGCTGGCCAGCGGTGAGCTGAAATGTATTGGCTCCACGACTTATCAGGAATACCGCTCTATTTTTGAACATGATCGTGCCCTGGCGCGTCGTTTTCAAAAAATAGATGTGCCAGAACCCTCTATTGCTGAAACGATTGAAATCCTCAAGGGACTTAAGCCCGGACTGGAATCGCATCACAATGTGCGTTACTCCAATGCCGCAATCGAACAGGCCGCAGAGCTGGCAGCGCGTCATATTAATGATCGTTATTTGCCTGATAAGGCGATTGACGTACTGGATGAAGTCGGTGCCGCGCAACGTATTCTGCCCAAATCACGGCGCAAGAAAATGATTGGGGTGACCGATGTACAGCAGATCGTTGCCAAAATTGCCCGCATTCCGGAAAAAACCGTTAGCCATGCTGACAAAGACAGTTTGCGTAATCTGGAAACCAACCTGAAGCATGTTATTTTTGGTCAGGATGCCGCAATATCCGCACTAAGTTCAGCCATTAAAATGGCACGTTCCGGTCTTGGGCATCCGGAAAAACCGACCGGTGCCTTTTTATTCACCGGCCCGACAGGGGTCGGTAAAACAGAAGTCACCCGCCAATTAGCACATATTCTCGGTGTTGAGCTGATCCGCTTCGATATGTCTGAATATATGGAAGCGCATACTGTCTCGCGGTTAATTGGTGCACCGCCGGGTTATGTGGGCTTTGATCAGGGGGGCTTGCTGACCGATGCCATTATCAAACAACCTCACGCGGTGCTATTGCTGGATGAGATTGAAAAAGCGCATCCGGACATTTTTAACCTGCTATTGCAGGTGATGGATCACGGCACTCTGACTGATAATAACGGCCGCAAAGCCGATTTTCGGCATGTGGTACTGGTGATGACCAGTAACGCTGGCGCGCAGGAAATGAGTCGTAGTTCCATCGGTTTCACCAAACAGGAACATCACATGGATGGCGCAGAGGCACTGAAACGCGCATTTTCACCAGAATTCCGTAACCGGCTGGATGGCATTATTCAATTCCAGCCGCTCAGTAAAGAAGCTATTTTGCGCGTGGCGGATAAAGCAGTGCTGGAGTTGGAAATGCTGCTTGAAGATAAAAACGTCACCATCGAAATTGATAATGCGGCGCGTGAATGGCTGGCAGTACATGGTTATGATGTACAAATGGGCGCAAGACCCATGGCGCGGCTGGTTCAGGAAAAAATCAAACGTCCACTGGCGGATGAACTATTGTTTGGCAAGCTCAATGAAGGCGGCCACGTCAGGGTTCGTCTGGAAGACGATGAGCTAGTGCTCGATATCGTCAAAGAAGCAGAGACCGTTTAATAATATAAGTCCGGTAGCAGTTACTGCTACCGGTTTTTTTATTCTGCCTGTCGGCATAAATACCACAATTTTTCAAGTCGATACCGCCAAGTTATTCACTCTATTTCCTAATTCTTTAGAACTTCATGCAAAGATAACGCTAACTTGCTGATTCCATTGCGCTGCTTTGTAAGTTTATGAAAAGTAAAGATTAATTCAAGTTGGTTGTTTTTTAACCAATCTGGGCAGAGTGTTTAAATATGAACGGTTTAGCGAGTAACCCCAAAGTTAAACACAGAGTTATCCACAGAAAATGTGAGTAACTTTTACCGTTTGATGACACAGAAAAAATCGAGCCGAAAGCATTAAAGTTCGATGCCTTTTTGCGCACGAATACCATCACGAAACGCATGTTTTACATCGTCAATGCGGCTGACGGTATCAGCAGCCTCAATCACGCTGTCAGGTGCACCACGACCGGTAATAATGACGTGCTGCATGGCTGGGCGGGCGGCAATATCTGCCAATACTTTTTCAGCGTCGAGATATTTCATTTTCAAGACAATATTCAGCTCATCCAGCAGAATCACGTTGATACTGTCATCCTGTAACATTTGTTTCACAAGTTCCCAGCCGGCTTCGGCAGACGCTTTATCCTGCTCCAAATTTTGGGTATTCCAGGTAAACCCGTCACCGACCACGTGATAACTGACTTGTTCCGGGAAGCGGCGATAAAATATTTCTTCACCGGTACTCATCGCGCCTTTGATAAATTGCACGACACCAACCTTCATATCGTGACCCAGCGCTCGGGCAATCATGCCAAAACCAGATGAACTTTTACCCTTGCCATTACCAGTAATACACAGCAGTAATCCCTTATCTTTGGTGGCTTGCTGGATCTTCTTATCGACCACCTCTTTATGACGTTGCATGCGGTCTTTATGGCGTTGGCTTTTAGCTGAGTCAGTCATAAAAATGTTCCTAAGTGAGTACAAAAAATAACAATAATGCGGTTTCCAGTAATTCCACCATGGCACCTGCGGTATCACCGGTAAAACCATTTAATCGGCGTTCCATCATATAACGCAGCAGCAGAAATACTAGCAAGGCAAACAGCAGAGCCATCAGACCAATACTGAATAGCGCCAATAAACTGACCACGAGCAGCAGACGGCGCGTATAAGATGCGGATTGTTGTTGTTTGAGAATGCTACCCAGCCCATGGGGGCGAACATAATCGGTTGTCAGAAACAGCAACGGTAAAGCTGTCCGTGCCAGCACCGCCGACCAGATTAAAGCGGCCCAGTTCTGCTGCGTTAATAAAGCTGTCAACATGACAAATTTGATCAACAACACCAACACAAGCGTAACCACAGCAATGGGGCCGGCCGCCGGATCTTTCATAATGCTCAGTGTTTTCGCTTTACTAGTGATACCGCCCAGCCAGGCATCGGCGCTATCAGCCAAACCATCCAGATGCAACGCACCGCTGAAGGCAATCCATAGCAATAACAGCAGACTGGCCGTAACCATTGCCGGTTGTGAACTCAAGCACCAGGCGAGCAGAGCGAGCAAGATGCCGATTAACAAGCCGACCAGCGGATAAAACAAAAGAGAGCGGCCAATATCCTGTTCCGAGAGTTCCCCCTTTAATCTGACTGGCACAATAGTCAGAAACTGGATGGCTATCAATAATGGTGTCAGCATCAGTTTATCGCTCCGGCAATAGCAGCTTCTTCAAAAGTAGCCATTTGATTGTGCAGGGCACAGGCCATTCGTAATAACGGTACAGCAACAGCGGCGCCGCTGGCTTCGCCCAGTCGCATATTAAAATCCAGTAAAGGATCGGCTCGCAGGGCTTGTAAAATAACACTGTGGCCGGGTTCAGCACTATGATGGCTGAAGCAGAACCAGTCGCGACTGCCGGGACAAATACGTTCAGCACATAAAGCGGCAACACTGCTGATAAACCCATCAATCACTACCGGCAAACCAGACTTGGCGCATTGCAGATAGCTACCCGTCATTGCTGCGATTTCAAAACCACCGAGATAGCGTAAAACCGACAGTGCTGAATCCAGTTGATCATTATGCAATGACAACGATTCACTGATGATACGGGCTTTATGACGGATGCCATCAGCATTCAAACCAGTGCCGGGACCGGTCAATTGTTCAGCGGGCAGATCCAGCAGGCTGCAGGCCATGGCGCTGGCCGCTGTGGTATTTCCAATTCCCATATCGCCGGCGATATACAGCTGGATGCCATTTTGCTGGCAGCATTCAACATTTTGTCGACCAATTAACATAGCCTGCTCGCATTGTGCTTCGCTCATGGCGGCTTGTTGATGAAAGTTGGCGGTGCCATTAGCGATGCGTTGGTCCTGAACACTTTTTATTTCTTCAAGCGGGATGACCGTCCCTACATTGATGACATCCAAGGAGGCATTTAATTGTTTTGCCAGTACGCTGATAGCGGCGCCACCAGAAGCAAAGTTGCGGATCATGGCTGCGGTCACCGATTGGGGATAGGCAGAAATATTTTCGGCCATCACCCCATGATCAGCGGCATAAACAGTAATATGTACATTGTCCGCTGCTGGTGTTTTGCCTTGCTGAGAGGCTAACTGCACCGCCAACTGCTCAAGTTTTCCTAGTGAACCCGCGGGTTTGGTGAGCTGGCTTTGCCGGGATAAAGCGTGTTCTGCGGCATGGTTATCCAGTGCTTTGGGTGGTTGCGATAACCAGCTGGTGAAATCAGACATTCACTTTCCTTTCAATGGATGGGGGAGACCGGCAATGGTGAGGATTACATTATCGGCCAGTGCGGCCAGTTGCTGATGTAAGCGGCCAGATTCATCACAAAAACGCCGTGTCAATTCGCCCAGTGGCACAATCCCCATACTGGTTTCATTGCTGACCATAATGATCTCGGCATCCAGTGTCGGCAGGATTGTCAGCAATTGCTCCAGCTCATCACGCAGCAGTGCTTCGTCATCTGCCAGTAACAGGTTAGTCAGCCATAAGGTCAGGCAATCAATCAACATG
>CANRLD010000036.1 GCA_947631375.1 uncultured Methylophaga sp.
CAATCCGGGCTTTGGTATTCGTGGTGGCTCGACCTGGAATCGAACCAGGGACACAGGGATTTTCAGTCCCTTGCTCTACCAACTGAGCTATCGAGCCAACAAGGTGCGGTATTAAACCTGTCCTGACGATGCCTGTCAAGTTATGCAGTTAAATCCATGGGCTGGATATTGTCTTGTTGATCCAATGGGCGCTGTCACGGCGTGTTAGTTTGTCGTGTCGAGCTGTTAGCAAGCTGCTGCTGAACGATTTTTTATTAGTTAATTCAGACTGTTAATGATAGTGCTTGCCAGGCTCGGTTTAGTCAAAGGGAAACCACCAGGCAAAGGCGATGATACCCAGTACCAGGACGATGAAGATAAGTTCAATAATCATTAGCGGCTAATGGCAAAGGTTTGCGCATCGCTACTGCGCTGGTCGGCAAAGAATTGGTAGATCGCTTTCAGCTCGCTATTGGAAAAGCGGATCAGGATTAATTCTTGCCTTGGATGGATGAGGTTGGGATCGCGTCCCATGGTGTGAGTATTGACGTTATAAACATAACTGGTAGACACCTTTTCATGCAAAACTTTGCCGAGGAATGAGCTTAAACCAGTCGGCAGCGGCTCATCGGCATCAGCAGGGATAGTGACACTGACGGTTTGCTCACTGCCTTGTCGTGTTAAGCGGATACCGTGGCGGAAGTTCTGAATCAGCCCTGACTGAATAATGCCCCACAAGCCTTGAATATCTTCTTCGGTTACCCGGTGTAGATAAAACAGACTGTCATGTAATTCGGTGCTGTCGCTTTCAATTAATTCTGCCATATCCAGCTGTTGTACGCCGCGGCTGATGGTGACTGACAATTGCTGATCCGCGTCAATATCTGCGTCGGCCAACTCGCTGACTGTCAGTTGTTTGACATGTTGTTGCTGGCGGATTTGGGTGATGGAGGCGTCGTGATCAATATCGTCTCGTTGCAGCAGTTCAACCAGCGGGGCGGTAATGGTGTCGCCTTGTTCGGTGATGATGGTGACTGGCGCGATATGATCTTCTTCTTCGCTGGCCAGCTCGGATAATGAGGTTTGTTCGCGGGTTTCTTCGGTGTAGCGCAGGGTGAGTGGGGTGTCGGCACTGAGGCTGGGCTCTTCCATCAAACTTTTCAGGGTGGTGACACGCTGTTCAAGATTGGGCAGTGCAATAATGCTGTCAGGGCGAACAAACACGTCTTCATATTCATTAATAATGATGGTTTCTGCTGCCGGGTCGGCCAGGTTTTCAACAAACTCTTCGGCTTCCTGCTGGCGAATGGTGGCGCTGTCGGGCAGTGTGTTGTTGGCTGGGCGAATGATTTCCAGTGGCAGTTCCGGCTCGATAACTTCTATGGGCGGATTAACGGTGAGTTCACTGCGGCTGGGCGGGGCGTCATTCCATAATAAGTAGCCAAAAAGCAACAAAACAGTGACGGAAAGAATAACCGCGATAACGGTGGAACTTGTACGGGCTTTGGCTCGATCCATTTGAAAACCGCCTCAGTGCATAGTTAGTCGCCTGAGAATAAGCTACCCAGTGTGAGCAAATCAAGTTCACGACAATAATGCGGATCGTCAAGCGCTGACGAGGCATTCTGCAGCAGCCATTGTTCTGCTTGCTCAGGTGAAACGGTTTCGGTTGTTTCCAGCAGTACCGACAGCTCTTGTGTCAATTTAGCAACATCCCCATCAGCAAGGCCGGTGCTGGTAAGAAGGTGTTGTACCAGCGTGTTTAAGTCAATGCTGGCCAGCAGCACCGGAATACTGTTAATGATAAGTGCGTCGGGCGCTTGCTGGAAAGTAAAGCCGAGGGCTTGCAATAAGGCTTGTTGACGCAGCACCGTTTGTTGTTGCTTCGCGGTGGCCGGAAAACGCAATGGCACCAGAATGGGTCGGCTTTGCAAGGGCAGCTGTTGTATCGCTTGTTGAAATTGCTGCTTACGCGCAGCAGTCATTGCGGCGGGTAAATCAAGCAAGAAGTAGGTTTGTTGATAACACAGCAGGGCAAATCGTTGGTGCAACAACTGTATTAGCTGAATGGTGGTGGTTGATGCCGCCTGCGACGCAGCGGCTGCCGGGTAGTGCAGTTTGGGCGCCGATAGTGCGTGGCTGTGATAGGTCGAAGAGGCTTCGGTTATTTGTGGTCTGGCTGGCGGAGTTTCGGCTAGCGTTGCGGTGGGAGCTTGCTGATGCAGGATATCGCTGATAGCACGATGAATAAGACCATGAATTAATCGGGTTTCCCGGAAACGTACTTCGTGTTTGGTTGGGTGGACGTTGACATCCACCCGATCCAGCGGGATAGTCAGATATAACACATAGGCCGGATGCCTGCCGGCGGGAATCAACTCGGCGTAGGCTTGGCGGATCACCTGGCTGATCAGTCGATCACGAATTACCCGGCCGTTAATAAAAAAGTATTGCTGATCAGTTTGAGGACGATGAGCGTCGATGCTTCCCAGCCAGCCGTGGAGTTGCAGCAGATCAAACTGTTGTTCAAACGCTACGGCGTGTTTGACAAAGGCCTGACCACAAATTTTACCAATGCGCGTCAGACGTTGTTCGTCAGTGTGGGCGATGGGCAGGTTTAGTTTACTCTGGCCGTTCAATACACACTGAAACGCCACATCAAAACGGCTTAATGCCAGACGTTGCAGTGTGGTGAGAATTTGTTGCTGCTCAGTACGGGCGCTGCGTAAAAACCGGCGACGGGCAGGCAGGTTAAAAAACAGATCACGGACGGCGACGGTGGTGCCAAGTGGATGAGAAACCGGTTTGGCGCTATCTGTTTCATGCTGAATTTGCCAGCCGCATTCACTGTCAGATTGTCGTGACGTCAGGCTCATATTGGAGACAGAGCTGATACTGGGCAGTGCTTCACCACGGAAACCGAGGCTGGCGATTTGACTGAGCTGTTCGCTGGAGGCGATCTTGCTGGTCGCGTGGCGGCTTAATGCCAGATGCAGATCCTGTGGATGAATGCCGACACCATTATCCCGCACCTGGATTAACTGGCTGCCAGCTCCTTCAATGGTGACTTCAATGGTTGTTGCTGCTGCATCGAGACTGTTTTCCACTAACTCTTTGATAACAGATGCCGGGCGCTCGATAACTTCGCCCGCCGCGATCTGATTGGCAAGTTGCAGGGGCAGGGCATGGATACGTTTTATGGTCAGCATTGACACAGTTTATCAGCTGCGCTCAGTAAAGGCCGCCGCCAACAACGGGTCAGGGGATCATTAGCACATCACCGACATGGAGAGTGCTGGTTTGTAAATTGTTGGTGGATTTGAGTTCTGTCATATTGACCCGATAACGCTGGGCGATGGTGCTCAAGGTATCACCACGACTGACAATATGTTGCTGCGGTTTTAGCTGTTGGGTGACCGGATTACGCTGAAAATAGCTGCGAATGCCCGATAACATTGCTTGTGCCAGTTTGTACTGATGGTTGGCGTCGTTAAGTTTGCGTTCTTCTTCCGGGTTGGAAATAAAGGCGGTTTCCACCAGAACTGACGGAATATCCGGTGATTTCAACACAACAAAAGCGGCGGATTCCACTTGTTTTTTGTGAACAGGGCCAATACGTTTCAAGCCGCCGAGCACGCTGTTGCCTACCTCAAGGCTGGCTTCGAGGCTGGCAGTCTGGGACAAGTCGAGTAATACCGATGCCAGCAAATCGTCCTTGTCTTCAAGGCTGATACCGCCTGCCAGGTCGGCAGCGTTTTCACGATCGGCCAGGATCTGGGCGGCTTCACTACTGGCACCGCGCTGAGAGAGTACATATACCGAAGAACCACGAGCACTGGTGCGTTGGAAGGCATCGGCATGGATGGAGATAAACATGTCGGCACCGTTTTGCTTGGCACGCTGGATACGTTGACGCAAGGTAATAAATTCATCGCGATCACGAGTCATATAGGCGCGCATACCGGGTTCATCATTAATCAATTTGGCCAACCGGCGGGAAATCGCCAACACCACATCTTTTTCGCGAGTGCCATTACGACCAATAGCACCGGGGTCACGTCCTCCGTGTCCTGGATCGATTGCTATCACAATATCGCGCCGCGGCAGGATGGGGCGGTGTTTTTGTGTTGTGGTCAGCACGGGTTCTGGCTGCGGAGCTGGCGCATCTGCTTTGACGTTCTCTTTCGTTGTTGCTGCGGGTTTTTCTGCGGCTGACGGTGGTGTTTTGTCAGTGGTTGTCGTCATTGCACCATGTTTCAGATCCACCATCAGCCGGTGGGAATAATTGCCTTCTGGCGCTAAGGCCTGAATTTCATAATTGGCGGCCTGTTTAAGATCGAAAACCAGACGGAAGGTGTTTTTATCGTATTGCGCATGACGAATGTTCTGCAAAACAGCATTGTTCAAGGTTGGTGCGCGAAGAGATTTGTTGGCTTTTGCCTGTTTGATATCAATCACCAGACGGTGCGGGTTGGCCAGGGTAAAACTTTCGTATTGCAATGCTGCATCAAGATCCAGCACGACACGGGTCAGGTTGTTATTTTCGGATACGCGGATATTTTCTACTGATGCAGCCTGCACCGTAGTTGCCAATATCAGTATTAACCATCCCAAAACTAAACGAGACATAAAGTTGTTCCTGCCATTTACACAGGCTTAGTGTGTGTTTGTAATAATAAAAAATCAAGACTTTTTACATTACTTTTAATGAGATAGCGAGTAAAGCTGAATTATATATGAAGTTTATCGCAGATTTCGACGGCGGCTGCTGAATAAGCCGTTAAGCTGATCTGCCGGCCAGGAGGCTGATAATGTAAGGTAATGCGCAAATCCGCCTCGGGTAATACCCCTGCTCCCTGTTCTGGCCATTCAATCAAGGTCAGGCTATTGGCAGAAAAATAGTCTTCAATCCCTAAATAAAGTAGTTCTTCCGGATCGGCCAGCCGATACAGATCGAAGTGATAAACCGGGCGTCCGGCAATGGTGTAGTGCTCAACCAATGCATAGGTCGGACTTTTAACGTTGCCAGTGTGACCCAGTGCATGAAGCAGTCCTCGCACAAAGGTGGTTTTTCCGGCACCAAGATCGCCTGTCAGGTGAATGCAAAAAGCTGACGCCGGGAGTAATGCTGCCAGCTCGGCAGCAAAATCCACGGTAGCTTGTTCGTCAGCGAGCCAACGCATTAATAAATCAGGTTGGCTAGTCTGCGCAGGTGGGGCATTAAATCCATTGCCAGGGTGCCGCGTTCACCATCCAGTTCAGCCGCTTTATCCGCCGCCATGCCGTGCAGGGTTACCCCTACGCAGGCTGCATCCATCAAGGAAAAATGTTGCGCCAGCAGTCCGCCAATAACACCGGCGAGCACGTCGCCCATGCCGCCACTTCCCATCCCCGGATTTCCCCAGGTTGACAGGCGGGTAGGCGCTTCACCATTGGTAATAAGCGTACCTGAACCTTTCAGCACCACGACGCCGCCATAGCGTTTTTGCAGTTCATAAACGGCGGAAAAACGATCCGCCTGGATATCATCCGAGCTGCAGCCCAATAAGCGTGCGGCTTCGCCAGGATGTGGAGTTAATACCCAGTTATCGTGATGTTGCGGGTTTTTGCTGAGCAGATTCAAAGCGTCAGCATCCACGACCATCGGCAGATTGGTTTCTATCGCTTTCTGGAACAGGCTGATGCCCCATTCTCCTTGTCCCAGGCCGGGGCCAACGGTCAGCGCATTGGCGGGACGCAGCAGTGGATCCAGATCGCTGGCTTGTTCAACGCCGTAACACATCAGTTCAGGGCGGGCGATATTCAAGGTGGGACCATGAACACTGCGAGTGGCAATGCTGGTCAATCCGGCACCGACTCTGGCACCTGCTTCGGCAGCCACACGTGCCGCGCCCGGCATACCATGATCTCCACCAATAATGAGTAAATGACCGTACAGTCCCTTATGACCTGTGCGTTCACGGGGGGCAAGTCCGGCGGCATCATTTTCCAGACTTACCCGTCGGGCAATCGGGGTAAATGCTTTGTATATGGCCGAAGGTACTTTTAATGAATCAAAACATACGGTGCCGCAGAAGTTTGGCCCTTCGCCGGTAAACAGACCTTTGTTAAGTCCCAGAAAGCTTAAGGTGATGGTGGCACGAACAGCCGGGCCTAATGCGCTGCCGGTATCGGCATGAATGCCTGAAGGAATATCCAGCGCCAGCACCGGAATGCGTTTGGTGTGGTAATTGATGGCTTCAATGGCTAATGCGTATTCGCCACTGACTTCACGGCTAAGTCCGGTGCCTAACAGGGCATCGACAATGACATCGGTGGTGGGTAATTTATCCTCAAAGCGTTGCACTTCCGCGCCGGTAGCGATGATTCCTTCACGAGCAGCGATGGTTTCTTCGCTCATTTCGCTGTCATCACCGACCTGAAAGACGTTGACGCGATAATCTTTCGCTAACGCCTGTTTTGCCAGCTCAAAACCATCTCCACCATTGTTGCCGGTGCCGCATACCACCAGAATCCGCTCGGCCTGTGGCCAATGATTTTTGATAGCGTCCAACGCTGCGGTTCCTGCGCGTGACATCAGTTTCGCAGCGGAAACATTATGCTGCTCCATCGCAATACGTTCTAATTCGCGGGTTTGTTCCGCAGTGTAGAGTTCGTGTGGCAAATTTGACATAAAGATAGTCCAGAGGAATAAATTCAATCCAATATAATAGCCTGCATGGTCGATCCAAATACAATGCAGTCACTTCGTTCGCTTTTTGCTGATATGCAAATATGGGCGCGATCTCTAGGATTTCAACAGCTTGGCGTGAGTGACATTGATTTGTCAGAGGCTGACGCACACTTAACGCAGTGGCTAAAACGCGGCTTTCATGGCGAGATGGATTTTATGCAGCGCCATGGCAGTTTACGCACCCATCCAGAGCAGTTGCTTCCCGGTACGGTGCGGATCATTACGGCGCGAATGGATTATTGGCCGGAAACAGCGGCTGATGCGTGGCAGGTGATCGGTGAGGATCAGCTTGGCTTTATTTCCCGTTACGCCTTGGGACGTGATTATCACAAACTGATACGTAAGCGTTTACTTCGGCTTGCACAGCGGATAGAAGAGGCTGTGGGCAGCATGGGCTATCGTGTTTTTACTGATAGTGCACCGGTCATGGAAAAAGCCCTGGCGCAGAAATCCGGCCTAGGCTGGATTGGCAAGCATACCAATGTGTTGAACCGGCAAAATGGTTCCTACTTTTTTCTCGGCGAGATCTATACCGATTTACCATTGCCGTTGACCGATCCGGTTAGCAGTCATTGCGGAAGTTGCACCGCTTGTCTTGATATCTGTCCGACGCAGGCGATTATTGCGCCTTACCAGCTGGATGCCCGGCGCTGTATTTCTTATCTGACCATTGAGCTGCGCGGCAGTATTCCTGAAGAATATCGTCCGATGATGGGCAATCGTATTTATGGTTGTGATGACTGCCAGCTGGTATGTCCGTGGAACAAATACGCACAAATGACAACGGAATCCGCTTACCTGCCACGGCAAGGGTTGGATGCCCCCCGGCTGGTTGAGTTGTTTGAGTGGACAGAGCAGCAATTTTTACAGCGGCTGGAAGGCAGCCCTATCCGGCGCATTGGTTATGAGTGCTGGTTGCGCAATATTGCTGTGGCGCTGGGGAATGCTGCTAGTTGCGAGCAGGTGATAAAGGCATTAACCCGCCGGCTTGAGCATCCTTCAGTCTTGGTGCGCGAACATGTTTTGTGGGCGTTAACCAGGCACAAGGTGCGTCATAACGGCGTCACGTAGCAAGAGTAATTTATTATCAGGCAGTTAAAGAGTAGTAGCAGGAAACAGCATGTCAACAGACAGTTTTGAATATTTGATGCAAAAACAAATAAGCCGACGCGGGGTGTTGCAGTTTGGTCTGGGCGCTATGCTTGCCTCGGTGATACCACTGGCGTCTGCGACCACCATGCTGCGGCAGCAGTCATCCCTGATAGGCTTCAAAGCGATTCCGGCCGCGGATTTACTGGATAAGGTAGTGGTGCCAGAAGGCTACCGCGCAGATGTTTTTTTCCGCTGGGGTGACCCGGTTTCAGACGGTCCCGAATTTAACATGGATGCGAGTAATTCCGCTGCCGAACAGGCGTTGCAAGCCGGTATGCATCATGATGCCATCGAATTTTATTCCTTACCCGCCGGCACAGCCAATTCGGATCACGGGCTGCTGGTGATGAACCATGAATATCTGGATACGCAGATCATTCATCCAGATGGCGGCTTTCTGGACAGTCCACACACTTTCACCGCCGACAAGGTGCGTAAAGAACAGAATGCGCATGGTGTATCAATTATCGAAGTTGAACGTAATGATGCAGGCTGGCAGATAAAGCGGCCATCAGTGTATGCGCGGCGCATCACAGCAAATACGCCGATGCGTATTGCCGGCCCGGCTGCCGGACATCCTTTGATGCAGACCACTGCCGATCCATTAGGTGTGGAAATTCTCGGTACTTTGAATAATTGCGCCAATGGCAAAACGCCGTGGGGTACTTACCTGACCTGTGAAGAAAATTTTAACGGTTACTTCTCGCTGGCGGACGAAACCTTGACAAGCGCCGAGCAAAAACAGCGCTGGAAACGTTATGATTTGGGCTACAGCTATTATGGTTGGCAGCAGTTTGACAGCCGGTTTGATATGCAGCTTGAGCCGAATGAGGCAAACCGTTTTGGCTGGGTGGTGGAAATCGATCCGTTTGATCCGCAGAGTCAGCCAGTTAAACGCACTGCTCTGGGGCGTTTTGCTCACGAAAATGTGGCGCATAAACTTGCTGCGGATAACCGTATTGCTTTTTATTCTGGCGATGATGCGCCGTTTGAATATATCTATAAGTTTGTTACTGCTGAAGCATGGGACGGTACAGCAGGTGCACATCATGGAAAGCTGCTGGACGACGGTGTGTTATTTGTGGCGCGTTTTGATGCGTCGGGAAAAGGCTGTTGGTTGCCACTGCTGTTTGGTCAGAATGGTTTGACCCCGGAGCAGGGTTTTGCCGATCAGGCTGATGTGTTGATTCATGCCCGGGCTGCCGCCGATACGGTTGGTGCAACAAAAATGGATCGCCCGGAGTGGATTACTGTGCACCCAGATAGCGGCGAGGTGTATGTTTCGCTGACTAATAATAGTCAGCGTGGTGAGGCAGATGTCGATTCTGCCAATCCGCGGGCAATGAATTTGTTTGGCCATTTAATCCGCTTTTCCGAAGCAGATGCCACTGCTACCGAGTTCCAGTGGGAGGTGTTTGTGTTGGCAGGTGATGAGCAACATGGCGCTACGATTAAGGGGGATATTTTTGCCAACCCTGATGGGTTAATGATCGATCAGCGTGGTCTGCTTTGGGTACAGACGGATATCAGCCCCAGCAAACTGAATGCCGGAGAGTTTACGGCTTTTGGTAATAACCAGATGCTGGCGGTTGATCCGCGAACAGGTGAAAGCCGGCGCTTTTTGACTGGACCGACTGGCTGTGAAGTGACCGGTGTCACCTTGACGCCAGATATGAAAACCATGTGGGTAAATATCCAGCATCCGGGTGAAATTCCTAAGCTACTGGAAGAGAAGGGTATACAAAAATCACCACAAAAGCCTAATGCAGCAAGTAACTGGCCTGACCAGCAGGAAAATGGTCGACCTCGCTCCGCGACGGTTCTGATTACTAAAGAGGATGGCGGGGTGATTGGGACGTAATTTTTGTAGAACGTCGCTAAAAAAAACGGACATCCTGACTTCCTGGTGATTTATGCCGTGTGGTGTGGGTTTCACTTCACACAGCGTAACAATCACTCGTGAATGGGCTATCAATCGTGTAAAAGCGTACCTTGTTCGCTACTGGACACCAGCTTAAATGTGGCAATCGCCTCTGCTCTTGCGTATTTATAATCCACTATGGGGTGCGGATAACCGCATTGTTCACGTAGTGCTGGTGGCGGGGTGTGAATCAGCTTAATTGGCACATCGATTAATTCCGGCACGAAGCGTTTGATAAACTGTCCTTTCGCATCATAACGCTCGGATTGTAAGGCTGGATTAAATACCCGGAAGTAGGGGGATGCATCAACGCCGGTCGAAGCGCTCCATTGCCATCCGCCATTGTTGGCAGCAAATTCGCCATCAATCAATGTATTCATAAAATACTGTTCACCGAGCCGCCAGTCGAGTAATAGTAATTTACTTAAAAAGCTGGCAGTGAGCATGCGTAGACGATTGTGCATCCAGCCGGTTTGATTGAGCTGACGCATAGCGGCATCGACAATCGGGAAGCCAGTTTTGCCTTCACACCAAGCTTTAAATCCGGCGTCATCGTTACGCCAGATGATTTGATCGGTTTCTGGTTTAAAGGCTTTGCCCATACTGAGGCGTGGGAAATACAGTAACAATTGCTTATAAAAATCCCGCCAAGCGAGTTCTCGCAACCAGTCGTCATGCCGCCAATCGCGGCTGGCTTCAAAGCAATGGTACTGAATTGTGGTCAGTAGCCGCCTGGGGCCAAGCTGACCGTTTGCCAGCCAGGGAGATAACATGCTGGTGGATGGTTTGATTGGAAAGTTACGGTGGTTTTTGTAGTCGATGATTTTGATTTCACAAAATGATGATAGACGTTCCAAGGCTTTTTGTTCACTGGCTGGCCATAAATCCTCACGAAACCTCCCCGCCCATTCGCATTTCAATAAAGTGGGGGATATCGCTTTTCCTTGCGCTTTTGGCTCACTGTAAGGGACCTGTTGGGTGTCTTCGAGGATTTGCAGCCAGCGCCGATAATAGGGTGTGAATACTTTAAATGGTTCGTTTTGTTGGGTTTTCACCGGCAATGAAACCATTAAATCTTCTGCTAATCGATGCACATTGATTTTTGCTTTGGTTAAAGCATCGGTTACCGCTTGATCGCGGCGTTGCTCATTGAGTGGGGTCTCCGCTTGAAACCAGATGTCGCTACTTTGTTGCTGTTGACAGAATTTAGCCAGCTTGGCGGCCACATCGGCAAAATACTCCACTTCAATCAAATGAAATACGATTCCTAAACTTGCTAGACGATCCGCGATATCTTGTAAGCTTGCGGCGCGAAGCCCAAGCTTTGCCGGAGACTCATGATGCTGCTGCCACTGTTTTGGTGTGGCACAAAAAAGAACTTGAATTGGCCCTTGTGCAGCAGCGAGTGCAAGAGCCGGATGATCATCCAATCGCAAATCATTTCTCAGCCAGACTAATTGCGTGGCTTGCATAGGCTCTCCTTCACAGATGACGCGTACTTTGGTGAAAGTGTGGTTGCTAATCCCTCACGAACAGCAAAAAGTGAGGGAATGGGGAAGTGTCGTGGACTTGAGAATTTGCCTTGAATACGAAATGTCGGTTTACTCGGGCAGTTTGATCATATGCTCACGGTAGTGTTGTAGCTCACGAATCGAGTCTTTAATGTCATCCATCGCCAGATGGGCCGACTTTTTCTTAAACGCTTTTTCAACTTTAGGTGCCCAGCGACGTGCCAGTTCTTTGAAGCTGCTGACATCCAGGTTACGGTAATGAAAATAGGCTTCCAGTTCAGGCATGCAGCGCGCCATAAAGCGACGATCCTGGCAGATACTGTTGCCACACATTGGCGAAATACCAGCCGGAACATATTTTTTGAGAAACTCCAAGGTCTCTTGTTCAGCCTGCTGCGCGGTAATGGTACTGTTGCGAACCCGTTCGGTCAGACCTGATCGGCCGTGTTGATTGGTATTCCATTCATCCATTGCTGCCAGAACGCTGTCTGGCTGGTGAATGGCGATAATCGGGCCTTCTGCCAAAATAGCCAGTTCGCTATCAGTGACAATTGTGGCAATTTCGATAATATGGTCATTATTAGTGTCGAGACCGGTCATTTCCAGGTCAATCCAGATCAGATTATGTTTGCTTTTGGCCATGAGCTCCGTCTTTTTATTACTGCAGAATGTGTGAACAATATTGCCATTGATTGTATCAAAGGCTAAGGTACAGGGCACTTTAATTAGGTTTCTAACTGGTTTAAAAATTATGAATGAATTTAGCTGGGTGTTTTTAGTTGCGCTGGCACTGATGACGGGAATTGAGATCTGGTTGTCGTTACGCCAACGCCGCCACGTGATGGCTAACCGTGACGAAGTGCCTGCCGCTTTTCGTGAGCAGATTGGTTTAGCGGCACATCAAAAAGCGGCTGACTATACCGTTGCTAAAGGTGGACAGATGCGCCGTGAAAGCTTGTTCGGTGCGGTGATATTGATTTTGTGGACACTGGGCGGTGGCTTGGCATTATTATCCGGAGCATGGGAGAGCTTGGGCTGGTCGGCGATGGCAACTGGTGTGGTGTTGATTCTGAGCTTTCTGGTGATAGGTTCGCTGCTGGAATTACCGTTGTCGTGGTATCGCACCTTTGTGATGGAAGAAAAGTTCGGCTTTAATCGCAATACGCCGGCGCTGTTTTTGGGGGATTTTGCCAAGCAATTAGTGTTAATGCTGGCAATGGGCGCCCCAATTGCCTGGGTGACCTTGTGGTTGATGAATAGTACCGGCGACTTCTGGTGGTTATACCTGTGGGCGGCCTGGATGGGGTTTGCCGTGCTGATGATGTGGGCATACCCGGCTTTTATTGCGCCGATATTCAATAAGTTTACTCCGCTGGATGATGCGCAGTTGAAGCAGAAGGTTGAGCGTTTATTACAGCGTTGCGGTTTTAAGAGTCAGGGCATATTTGTGATGGATGGTTCTCGCCGCAGCGGTCACGGCAATGCCTATTTTACCGGTCTGGGTAATAACAA
>CANRLD010000037.1 GCA_947631375.1 uncultured Methylophaga sp.
TGCCGGGGATACTGCCAGCGATCATCAGCGTAGCACCAAACTCGCCCATTGCCCGGGCAAATGCCAACAACAATCCAGCCATGATGCCACGCCATGCTAACGGCAAGGTTACTCGGAAGAAAATAGCCATTTCAGAGAGTCCGAGCACTCTGGCGGCTTGTTCTAACTGCCCGTCTACACCTTCGAATGCAGCGCGAGCTGGTTTGAATACTAATGGAAAGGACACGACCGTTGCCGCAATAACTGCGCCTTGCCAGGTAAAAATAAGGCTGATGTTAAATGCTTCCTGCAGCCAAGAACCTATCATGCCTTCACGCCCCAGCAAGACTAACAGGTAATATCCCAGAACTGTCGGAGGCAGCACCATTGGTAAGGTTAGAAAGCTGTCGAGCAGATCCCGCCCCCTAAACTTGACTCGTGCCAGAAAGTAGCCGGTGCTGACGCCTAAAACTAGGGTAATAAGGGTCGTCCAGCCGGCTACTTTCATCGATAGATAAAAAGCAGGCCATATTGATTCTAACGGCATGATTTGTGACTTTTTAGGGGGCTATGAAACCATATTTGGCCATGACTGCCTGACCCGCAGGCGCTAACAGATAAGCAATAAACTTTTCTGCTTCCGTCGGGTTATTGCTATGTCTGGTAATGGCTATTGGATAAATAATGTCGACAGGTGTTTGTACGGAAAACGCAACATTTACTTTATCCGGCTGCAAAGCAGCGTCGGTATTGTAAACAAAACCAGCATCCACCTCATTTCTTGCAACATAATCCAGCGAATGACGAACATTTTGAGTATGAATAACTTTGTCTTGTAATGCTTCCCATAATCCGGCTTTCGTTAGGGAGGTTTTGGTATATTGACCAACCGGAACACTGTCTGGATTGCCGACAGCAATGCGCTGGATAGCAGGGCTTTGTAAATCCGTCAGTTGGGTTAGTGATGTTTGTGCTTTGATCGGCGTGATGACAACTAATTGGTTTTTAGCAAACGGACGATGTGATTCGTTGTCTATTTGACCCTCTGCAATGGCAAGATCCATGGTTTTTTCATCAGCTGATGCAAAAATATCGACCGGTGCCCCCCGGGCTATTTGTTGTTGCAATACTCCAGAGGCGGCAAAATTCAGCAGCACCTTTGTTTCTGGGTGTTCGGTCTGGTAGTTCTGTGCAATTTCCTGAAAAGCGTTGGTTAAGCTGCTTGCTGCTGATACCGTTATTTCGCTGGAAAATACGCTGACACTAAAGCTAAGTAACAATACAAATAACAGCTGCTGTTTTACTTTTTTAACAAACATAAGCTCTCCGCCATGGTTCGGTATATATAAGTGTATATTACGAGAGCGTGTGTAATTTTGTCCACGCACATCTACGCTGTTTCAGCAAACATAGAAGCTGCGAGTGAGTATGGATACTGACAGGGCATTATTCCTGTGCCAGATAACTTGGGTGACTGTTTTCGATGTGATGACGACTGTGTACAGGTCTGATGAGTGCGTTACATAACAAGCCGATAATCAGCAATGCTGCCATGGTATACATAGTGGTGTTGTAGAGACTCGGTGTTGGATCAACCGTACCGCTTGGGGCAATCTGCATCAGTTGTACAATGGAAACGGTATTGGTGCTGATCAAAGTATCCAGCTGCTCAACTGTGGCACCAAATTGATCAAAAAAGACCGCTGGATCAATTTTAGCGGTCAGGTCGTAAATAGCGTTGTAGATGGCTTGCTCTCGCAAATAGGTCAGGATAAAGGGGCCGAGAATACCCGCGGTGCTCCATGCGGTCAGCAGTCTGCCATGGATGCCACCGACATGCAGTGTGCCAAAAATGTCAGCAAGGTAGGCAGGAATGGTTGAAAAAGAACCTCCATACATTGTGAAGATCAGCATGGTGGCAGCATAAAACAGGATTAACCAGGTGACGGCCGGGTTAATACTGGCTTGTGAAGCAAGAAATGGAATAGACAGGTACAAACAGATGCCGAGCAGAAAGAAAATAGTGTAGGTGTTTTTCCGGCCGATATAGTCGGAGGTCGATGCCCAGAAAAAACGTCCCATCATATTAAACACACTGATCATTAATACATAGGTTGCGGCAAATTTCGCATCCACAATGCCCGGCAGATTAGGGCTGAAAATATCGGTAATCATCGTTTTGGCCACACCGATCATGGCGATTCCTGCTGTTACATTGAGACAAAGCATGAGCCATAATTGATAAAATTGTGGTGTTTTTAATGCCTGATCGATATGCACATGGTTATCGGTTATGAGCTGTGCGCCGGGTCGGTTTTTCACCGCTGGTTGCCAGCTTGCGGGTTTCCAGTCTTTGGGAGGCACCCGGAAGCTGAAAGCGGCTAAAGTCATAATGATAAAATAGACGATGCCCAACACCAGAAAAACAGATGTTGCACCGGTATTGCCGGTACCGACAACGTAGACGCCTTCAGGACCGGCAACAGGCATATTGGCCATGTCTTTGGCTGTTGCGACGACCACCTCAATATTTTGGCCAGAGATCTCTACAAACCGTCTGCCGGCCGAGGTGATAAGTTCAAGATCTGCAGCTTTTCCTAAATATTCCGGTGCTTGATAAAAAAGACCGAGCAAGTAGGCTTTTAACGGTGCGCCAATGATGGCACCGCCGCCAAACCCCATAATGGCGAGACCTGTTGCCATACCCCTTCTATCAGGAAACCAGCGAATAAGTGTGCTGACCGGTGTGACGTAGGCGAGTCCTAAACCGCAGCCGCCAAGAACGCCATAACCAAAATAAATCAGCCACAGCTGGTGGTAGTAAAGCCCGATACTGCTGATGATAAAGCCGCCTCCCCAGAAGCAGGCTGCCAGAAAACCGGTTGCTCGGGGGCCTACTTTTTCCAGCCATTTGCCACCGATAGCCGCTGCCAGGCCGAGAAAGACAATGGCAGTTGAAAAAATCCACACGACAGAAGAAAAGTGCCAGTCATCCGCCGCGCTGGCAACAACCCCAAACTGTTTAATAAGTGGCGGATTGAACATGCTCCAGGCATAGACAGAGCCAATACACAAATGAATGGCAACAGAAGCGGGCGCTGCCCACCAGCGATTAAAACCCGGTTTCGCGACAATATGTTGTTTATGAAGACTGGCTAGCACGTTATTATTCCTTTTAGTTTTAATGCTATGCGGTCTAAAAAGCCGAGACGTTTTATCTCGCAACTAAAGAAGGGGAGGTCAAATCAGGCAATTTGTGTTGTCTGCTGCTGTTCTGTTTGCATGATGGTAATGGCCTCACGGACGAGTGGCGAAAGATCTGCATCAGTCATTGCTGCCATAACTAAATCCTGCCGCATTTTGGGCGTCCAGAAGCGGATAAGATGCTGGGCAATGCGTGACGAAGTTTCCTCTGGAGTCTGGCCGCCGCCTATATTTGCTGCTATCTGGTTTGCCATGCGAAGTAAGGCTTGAGTTGCTTGATGTTTTTCCTGACTCATGTTTATCTTCTTTTTGTTAAATAACGCGGTCCAGCAGCCCAGGTTGGTGCGGCGTGTTATAAATAACCTGCTTATAGCCTCGAGCAAAGCCTATCAGCAGAAGGCCGGCCTGTTGTGCCAGTTCAATAGCAAGCGAGGTCGGTGCTGAAATGGCAACCAGGCAGCCGATTCCGGCAAAACAGCTTTTTTGTACCATTTCGTAACTTGCCCTGCTGGTCACAAGAACAAAACCCGCTTCGGTGTTGATAGCATTACGTGCCAGATGACCAACCAGTTTGTCGAGCGCATTGTGTCGGCCAACATCTTCGCGAATATCGATAATTTGTCCAGTAAGATCGCACCATGCAACTGCATGGGTAGCACCGGTTGACTGATTTAATTGCTGCTGTGAGCGAATACTTTCCAGCGCCAGATTGATAGCATCGTGACTTACTTTGGGTGCCTTTACCGGCATAACAGGCCGGATAGCCTGTTTTAACGTTTCTGCTCCACATAAGCCACAACCGGTGCGACCCACCAGATTTCGTCGTCTTGATTTCAATGCTTCGAAGCGATCATCATTGATTTGCAAGCGTACTGTTATGCCCTGTTCGCCATAATGAACGTGAATATGCTCAATTTCATCGACTGTTTGTACAATCTCTTCGGTTAAGCTGAAACCAACAGCAAAATCCTCAAGATCGGTCGGCGTGGCCATCATCACCGCATGAGAAATATAGTTATAAACCAGGGCAACAGGGACTTCCACGGCAACCTCATCAGAAGCCCACTGAGCCTGTTTCAGTTTATGGTCATAAACTGAAACAGGCGTTTGTTGTGTTGGTGTATATACTTTGCTCATTAGTTTGTACCGACGGAATCTTCCTGGGCTTGTCTGCTGGCTTTGAGTAATTGTAGTTGCATTTCTTTAAACTCGCGGAAGTCTTTTTGCCATTCTGATGGTTGGCTGACTTTTTCAATCTGCACTGCTGTCACTTTATATTCCGGACAGTTTGTTGCCCAGTCAGAATTATCGGTCGTAATAACGTTGGCACCACTTTCGGGGTGGTGGAAGGTTGTATAAACCACACCCGGCAGAATACGCTCAGTTATGCGGGCACGCATTACTGTTTGCCCCGCACGGCTGGTGATACCAACCCAGTCATTCTCTTTGATACCACGCACTTCGGCATCATGTGGATGAATATCCAGTTTATCTTCATCATGCCAGATCTGGTTTTCAGTTCGCCGGGTTTGTGCTCCCACATTGTATTGCGACAGAATCCGGCCAGTTGTGAATAACAGTGGATAGCGGCTGGTGGTGCGTTCATCTGTTGGAATGTACTCGGTAACACAGAAACGGCCTTTACCAATCGGAAAGTCCTCAACATGCATGGTTGGCGTACCTTCTGGGTACTTGTCATTACATGGCCATTGAATACTGCCGAGTTTGTCCAGCAAGTCGTAACTTACTCCGGTAAAGGTGGGTGTAAGTTCTGCAATTTCATCCATGATTTCTGATGGATGGTTGTAATGCATCGGATAACCCAGTGCCTGAGATAAATCCAGCGTTATTTGCCAGTCTTCCTTGCCTGCCAGTGGCGGCATTACTTTACGCACACGATTGATGCGACGCTCGGCATTGGTGAAGGTGCCGTCTTTTTCCAGGAAAGTTGAGCCGGGTAACAGGACATGGGCGAATTTAGCCGTTTCGTTCAAAAAGATATCCTGTACGACCAGACATTCCAATGAGCGTAAGGCTTTTTCCACATGCTGCGTATTCGGATCTGATTGGGCAATATCTTCACCCTGTACATACAGTCCCTTAAATTCGCCGGCGATAGCGGCGTCAAACATATTAGGAATACGCAGTCCCGGTTCATTATCCAGTTCAACGCCCCAGACACTTTCGAAATGGTTGCGCGGTCCATCCTCTGCAATATGCTGATAGCCGGGAAGTTCGTGAGGGAACGAGCCCATATCACAAGAACCTTGAACATTATTTTGGCCGCGTAACGGGTTTACGCCAACGCCTTCGCGACCCAGGTTACCAGTTGCCATCGCCAGGTTGGCAATACCCATGACCATGGTAGAGCCTTGGCTGTGCTCGGTGACACCAAGACCGTAGTAGATAGCACCGTTATTTGCGCTGGCAAATGTACGTGCGGCTTGTCTGACCTTGTCTGCGGCGACGCCGGTGGCAGATTCAACAGCTTCAGGAGCGTGTCGTTCTTCGCTGATGAAGTCACGCCACTTGGTGTAAGTCTGCAGATCGCAGCGTGACTCAATGAAATCGTGGTTTTCATAACCTTCTGTAACGATAACGTGTGCCAGTGCATTGATTAATGCCACATTGGTCCCTGGTTTTAGCTGCAAGTGTTGTGCAGATTTCAGATGGGGCGTTTTCAATAAATCAATGCGCCGTGGATCGGCGACAATCAAGTGAGCCCCTTCACGTAAACGGCGACGCATCAGCGAACCAAATACCGGATGAGCGTCTGTCGGGTTAGCACCAATAACAAGGATAACGTCGGATTTCATCACCGAATCAAAGTCCTGTGTCCCAGCCGATTCGCCTATGGTTGTTTTCAGACCATAGCCTGTTGGCGAGTGACAGACACGGGCGCAGGTGTCGGTATTATTATTTCTAAATGCAGCGCGTACCAGCTTTTGCACCAGATAGGCTTCTTCATTGGTACAACGGGAAGAGGTAATGCCGCCGATACTGTTGCGGCCATATTTTTGCTGGATACCTTTCAGCTTGTCAGCAGCAAACTGAATGGCTTCTTCCCAGCTGACTTCTTGCCATGGCTCGCTGATATCGTTGCGAATCATCGGTGTTTTTAAGCGATCTTTATGCGTGGCGTAGCCAAAGGCGAAACGACCTTTAACACAAGAGTGGCCGTGATTGGCATCGCCTCCCTTATAAGGCATCATCCGAACCAGTTGATTACCTTTCATCTCTGCTTTGAACGAGCAGCCAACCCCGCAATAGGCACAAGTGGTGACAATACTGTGTTCCGGCTGGCCAAGATCCACAATACTTTTTTCTATCAAGGTTGAAGTTGGGCAGGCTTGAACACAGGCGCCACATGACACACATTCAGAGGTCAGAAAATCTTCTTTCTGACTGGGCGAAATGACTGATGCAAAGCCACGACCGTCAATCGTCAGCGCAAAGGTACCCTGAACTTCTGCACAGGCGCGAACGCAGCGTGAGCAAACAATGCATTTGCTTGGATCAAAATCAAAATACGGATTGGAATGATCTGTCGGGCTATCCAGATGATTTTCGCCCGCATATCCGTAACGCACTTCGCGTAAGCCTACGGCACCGGCCATATCCTGCAATTCACAGTCACCGTTTGCCGGGCAAGTGAGACAATCCAGCGGGTGATCGGAGATATATAACTCCATGATATTGCGTCGCAGATCAGCCAGTCTTTGGTTTTGGGTCGTCACTTTCATGCCGGCTTCAACAACGGTGGTACAGGAGGCCGGATAACCTCGGCGGCCTTCAATTTGGACTGCGCATAAGCGGCATGAACCAAAGGATTCCAGATTATCGGTAGCACATAATTTAGGAATATTGATATCCATAAGCGCGGCAGCCCGCATGACAGAGGTGCCTTCTGGAACAGTGATTTCGACGCCATCGATTTCCAGTGAGACCAGATTTTCCGAGAGTCTTGCCGGAGTGCCGTAATCTTTATTGGGGTTAAATGTTTCAACTATCATGATTTCACTCCTGACGCGCGCTGCGCAGTTCGTCGGGGAAAAATGTCATTACACTTTGTACCGGGAAGGGGGTCATTCCGCCCATCGCACATAATGAACCGTCAACCATCGTGTCACATAAGTCTTCCAGCAGCTGCCAGTTCATTTCCTGGTTTTCACCAGTACGAATTCGGTCAATCACTTCTACGCCGCGAGTTGCCCCTATCCGACAAGGAGTACACTTACCACAGGATTCGAATTCACAGAATTCCATTGCAAAGCGTGCCTGCTCACCCATATCGACAGTATCGTCAAACATGACAACACCGCCATGGCCTAAGACGGCTTTTTCAGCAGAAAATCCTTCGTAATCAATGAGAGTATCCCACTGCTGTTCCGGTAAATAAGCACCTAACGGTCCGCCAACCTGTACTGCTTTCAGTGGTCGACCACTGCGTGTGCCTCCACCAAATTCGTTCATTAACTGACTGAGTGGCATGCCAAAGGCCAGTTCTACCAAGCCACCACGTTTGACATTGCCTGCCAGTTGAACGGGTAGGGTGCCGCGTGAGCGGCCAATACCGTAATCAGCATACGCCTGACCGCCTTTGTCCAGAATGTATGGAATCGCTGCCAGTGACAGAACATTGTTGACGATAGTGGGGTTGCCAAACAGACCGACAATAGCGGGAAGAGGCGGTTTGGCGCGAACCAGTCCGCGTTTACCTTCGAGGCTGTCCAGTAACGAGGTTTCTTCGCCACAGATATAAGCGCCGGCACCAAGTCGAACTTCCAGATCAAACTGACGTTTGCTGCCGAGAATATTCTTACCGAGATAGCCGTGTTCATATGCTGTAGCAATTGCCTGCTTCAAGATCTCATGGGCGACAGGATATTCAGAACGTAGATAGATATAGCCCTGGCTGGCATTGATCGCCAGTCCGGCGATGGTCATTCCTTCAATCAGCATGAAGGGATCACACTCCATAACCAGGCGATCAGCAAAGCTGCCCGAGTCTCCTTCATCGGCATTGCAGACAATATATTTTTGTTCGCCAGGCGCATCCAAAACAGTCTGCCACTTAATACCTGTTGGGAAAGCTGCACCGCCACGACCACGTAAGCCGGAGGTTTTGACTTCATCAACAATTTGTTGTCCGCTCAGTTGCAAGGCATTTTTCAATCCTTTGTAGCCATCGTGAGACGTGTAGTCTTCCAGCGAAACTGGATCGGTGATGCCTGCGCGGACAAATGTCAGCCGTTGTTGATTTTTCAGATAAGGAATTTCTTCTACCAGACCGACACTGGCTGGATGGCTTTGCTGACCTTCCTGGAAACGTTCATCGAACAAGGCGGCGATATCATCAGTACTTAATGGCCCAAAACCAATACGCCCCTCAGGTGTTTGTACTTCAACCAAGGGCTCAAGCCAGAATAAACCGCGAGATCCGTTGCGTACAACTTCAATATCCAAGCCACGGCTCGCCGCTTCAGCCTGAATGAGTGTCGCAATTTTATTTGCGCCTAATGATAATGCTGTTGTGTCACGAGGGACGAAAACCCGAGTTGTCATCAGCTGACCTCCCGCATCGCATCACGGCAGTCAGCAATCAGCTCATCAAAACGTGTTGTACTGACTTTGCCATAGATGTTGGCATCTATTCGGACTGATGGGCCGGTTGCACAGTTCCCAAGACAATAAACTGGTTCAAGAGTGACGCTGCCACAGGCGGTCGTTTCTGCAAAGTCAATGCCCAGAGTAGTTTTTGCGTGCTTTTCAAGTGCACGACTGCCCACTGACTGACAGGCTTCGGCACGGCAGATTTCAACAATATGTCGGCCTGTTGGGTGGGTGCGAAAATGGTGGTAAAAGCTGATAACACCGTGCACTTCGGCACGAGTGAGCAACATCTCTTCAGCAATAACGGGAATAGTACTTTCAGGGATATAGCCGATATGATCCTGAATAGCATGCAAAATAGGAAGTAAAGCACCAGGCTTGTGTTTCAGCCCATGGATAATGTCGCGGACGCCTTCCATCCGCCATTGCCCAGATGTTGTCATAGTCGCCTCTCTCTCAAGTTCTATATGAAATGAAATTCATACATTTTTTATTTTTATAATTAATCAAGACGGTATCACAGGGATTTACAGTTAAAAATATGAAAATAATTGCATATGTAGAGAAGGCGCGCAGATTAAATACAAAACAATTGGAAACTAATCCATCAGTATCTGTGGTTTAAAAATATGAAAGGGAAACAATAAGTTTCGCCTGACGTTTCAGCTGATGATGTTGTCGTCAGGACGCTAATATCGTGTCGAAAAAGAGCGGGACAGTTATGTGCTGTCCGCAGCGCTCCAGTTCGTAACCGGCAAACTCTGCTATAGCATGATGAAAAGTGTTGTCAGACAGACAATCAATCAATGCTTGCGTACCGTTATGTTCAAGTTGCTGCCGGTTTATAGCAAGGCAGTAGTGCTCCCATTGCATGGGGATGAAGTCCAGCCCAAATGTTTGGGCGACGGCAGCAAGGCCGAAGCCACAATGAGCGGTGCCATTGGCTACGCTTGCTGCTACTGCCATCTGTGTGTTGACTTGCTGATGGTAGCCAGTAATGGTGTCAGCTGGGATTTGCTGCAGTGCCAGCAACTGATCAAGCAGCTTGCGTGTGTCTGAGTTTTTTGGATGATTAATAAAACGAAGATCGGAGTTGCTTAAATCAGCAAATGAACGAAGGGCGTGTGGATTACCTTTTTCGACCATCAATCCTTGCAGGCGCTTGGTTAAATACAGCAAATGGTATTGTTCGGCAGAGAGAAAGGCTAAATACTCGGATACCAATGCCTGGCCTGCTTGGCCTGCCGGAAGATGGAACCCTGCGATATCACAGCGTCCCTCATGTAATGCCCGCAGGTTGTCGAGACTTTCGTGGAAATACAGTGCTATCGGCGCGGTTTCAATGCCGAGTAAGGTGTCTTGCAGCATGCTGACAAGCAGATCGTGGCTGGCATGAATTTGCAGATAATCCGTTTCGGGTTGCTGAATATGTGCTAGCTGGCACATCAGTTCCGTCGCTTGATTGGCTAATTGCGGAGCATGATTTGCTTGTAGTAGTTGCTGGGCCTGCAGCAGCTTTTTACCGGTTTCTGATAGCTTTGCCCCCCGGCCACGATGTTTTATCAATAATGAAGCACCAAGCAGTTGATGCCATTTTTCCATTAAGCCCCAAGCATGACGGTAGGAAACCTGACATTGCAAAGCGGCTTGTTGTAGTGAACCAAATGATTGAAGCGAGCTCAACAGATCAAACAACAGCGGATCCAGCGTAACAAGATGGCCGTTCTGTTCAAGCTGCCAGCGAAAATCAATTTTAATATTCACTGAATTACCGTGGTGTTTATGCCTTGCACCTGCCAGGTAGCATCAGCCTCAGTGACCATCAGTATTGGATTCCACCCAGCGAGCACCTTGCGGACAGTATTCTTTCTTCCAGAAGGGCGCTTTATATTTGAGTTCTTCAATCAGCCAGTTACAGGCATCAAGTGCTGCGCGGCGATGTGCTGACCAGCAGCCGATTAACACAATGGCATCGCCGGGTTGAATATCTCCGACGCGGTGGACAATGAGGCAATCGGTTAACGACCAGTTGGCTTTGGCTTGTTGCTCCAGCTTCCTGAGGTAGTGTGCGGTCATCGCTGGGTAATGCTCCAGCGACATGCTTGTTACGAGAGTGTCATTATTCTGATCACGCATCGTACCGATAAAGCTGGCTGACGCGCCGTCTCTGCCGGTGGGTAACTGTTGGGTAAACTCGCTCAGCCATTGATAGGGCTGAAAACGTTGATCCAGAATATGCGTGGCCACGTTAACCCCCGGTAACCGGCGGGAAGAAAGCCACTTCATCACCATCTGCCACCTGACTTTGCATGGTGGCATAGTCCAGATTGACAGCCACCAGCATATTTTTCGGCGCGGCGGCAGAGTCAGTGGCTTGTGCCCAAACGTCAGCCACTGTTGACGCCTGCTCTACAATGGTATCGCTTTGCCCCAAGCTTTCCCGCAGGCTGGCAAAAAATTTGACTTGGATAGACATCTGGTTGATTGTTTCCTAATTAAAAACAGAAGGATAACACTCAGCATGTCAGAGTTAACGCATTTTAATCAAGCAGGTGAAGCACAGATGGTGGATGTGGGGGCGAAAGCTGTTACCCAGCGAACTGCTATTGCCAGCGGACAAATTATCATGCTGCCAGAGACATTAAAGCGGATTGAGCAAGGCAATCATAAAAAGGGTGATGTGCTTGGCATTGCTCGTATCGCAGGCATTATGGCTGCCAAGCGTACTGCTGATTTAATCCCGCTTTGCCATCCACTGGCGCTTAGTAAAGTGACGGTTGATTTTGAAATTAATGCGGATCTTCATGCCGTAACCTGTCAGGTTGAAGTGGCAACTGCCGGACAAACCGGTGTCGAGATGGAAGCGCTGACGGCGGTGCAGATAGCGCTACTGACTATTTACGATATGTGTAAGGCGGTTGATCGTGGCATGGTCATAAGCAATATCAGTCTGCAGGAAAAAATAGGTGGTCAGTCTGGTCACTGGCGCCGCGAATCGTAAAAAAACACGACCAGCAGTGGAAACTCTTCCAATTAAGTTTGAATTCAGCAATCTTGGCTTACACTGTGTGCAGGAATTTTTCCTATGACTTCCAGTGAGTATTTTCCTGGAAAGCCGACCCATCCTGATACAGAGTGAGTTATGCCCCAGACGATCCTGAAACTGTTTTTCCTGTTTATATTCGCTATGCCTGTGGTTAGTCAGGCATCCGAGCTACGGTTATTGATTGATATGTTGCATGAAAATGGCATGGTCAGTGACGAGCAGTACGGCAGATTGCTGGCGGAGCTGGAACAAAACCAGCAACAAGCAACAAAAGAAAAACAGGAAATGACCGAAAAGCTGGAATTGGCAACACAGCCGCCTGCCGTAGAAGTCACGACAAAAGGCGGGCTGCGGGTCAGAACCACTGACGGTGAGTTTGAAACCAGGTTGCGTGGTCGTCTGATGATTGATGCTGCAAATTATATGGGCGACCCGGAGATGGGCGATGGCACCAATGTTCGTCGTGCCAGATTGGCGTGGACCGGTCGCATGTATCGTGATTGGGGATTCCAGCTGGATTATGATTTTGCGGGTGGCGGTAAACTTCGCGATTCATTTGTTTCCTACCTTGGGTTTGAAGACACCAGATTGCGTATTGGTCTGATGGAGATCCCTTTCCAATTGCAATATCGCAGCAGTTCAAGTAACTCCCAGATGATTGAACGGAGCTTATTAGGTGCGTTTGGTGGCGATCGTTATATCGGCTTTATGGCGGATACCAAAAAACAACACTGGACCGCAGCCGCTGGCGTATTTGGTGAAACGGCTACCCGACAAAATCCGATTGTTGATGAAGGCTGGGGTGTCGGTGCACGTTTTACGGTTGCA
>CANRLD010000038.1 GCA_947631375.1 uncultured Methylophaga sp.
CAACTGTTGGTATTCCGGCCGAAAATCATGACCCCATTGCGATACACAATGCGCTTCGTCTATAGCAAACAGCGAAAGCGGAATTCGCGACAACATAGTCAGCATGCGTTCTGTTAGCAAACGCTCGGGTGCTACATATAGCAAATCGACTTGGCCGGCTTCGAGCTGCGCTTCTACCGCATTGGCTTCGACAGCCGATAAGCTGGAGTTCAGAAAGGCGGCGTTGATGCCCAGCTCATTTAATGCCATCACCTGATCCTGCATCAAGGCAATCAACGGCGACACTACTACCCCGGTGCCTGGGCGAATCAAAGCCGGGACCTGATAACACAATGACTTGCCACCGCCAGTGGGCATCAGCACCAATGCATCATTACCGGCGATAACCTGTTCAACAATGGTTTGCTGATTATGACGAAAAGCGCTGAACCCAAAAACGTTTTGTAATACTTCCAGCGCGGGTTGCCCGACGGTTTGCATAAGCTCTTCAAATAAAAAAGGAAAGGAGCATTATGGCAAATTGCTGTTAGTCCAGCATAGATTGCGAGCGATAAATTGGGTTTATCAGCAAAATGCAGGCAAAATAAGGCAAGTAAACCACTATTTGTCCCAAAACAGTCTGCTGTTGGGCGTAATGCTAAATTATAGGAAAAAACATGAAAGAAATAACGGTTGATAGCAACCCCAGCGAAGCGCACTTAAAACAATTGGGCGTTGCTCACTGGCCGACATGGGAAAAAGAAGTCTCTGTTTTCCCATGGGCGTTTATAACAACAGAAATAGCGTTTATTGTGGAAGGAGAATGTGTCATGACGCCTGCTGATGGTGGGCCATCAACGACATTCAAAGCCGGTGATCTGGTCGTCTTTCCGAATGGTTACAAAGGCACCTGGGAAGTTAAAAAAGCACTTAAAAAGCGCTTTAAGCATAAAGACGGAAACTTTGTTAAGTGTGCCCTCAGCCGGTTTAAAATTTTGAAAAACCGTTTAAAGTCAAACGCTTAAAATTGGTTCTTGTTATTTGTTAACTAGGGCTTCATTTCCTGAAGCCCAGTAATCTTTCGCATGACATTTCAACTTGCAGACTTCGCAAAGCGGTAGCGATGGTTCAATTTAAAAAGCAATATTGCTTAATAAATCCAGTTGAACCTGTGTTTTCTCATCATCTTCTGGCAAACCAAAACCGCTTAAGCTCACTCCGACCAATCTGATCGGTTTATGACCTGCTTCTGTTCGAGTTAACAATTGCGGAATCCATTCCTGCAAGTCAGGAAAGCTGACAGGGTGGGCCAGAGTTTGCGCGCGGGTGACTTGTTGAAAGTCGGTATATTTTACTTTGAGAGTAACCGTTCTGCCTTGCAGATCATGTTTGTTAAGGCTATCGAGAACCTGCTCTGCAAGATCGAGCAAGATGGCGGTGAGTTCGGGCACTGACAGAAGATCTTCGGCAAAGGTGGTTTCCTTGCCCAGTGATTTTCGAACCCGCTGGCTGCGTACCGGGCGTTCATCAATTGCCCGGGCAATGTTGTAGTAATGCTGGCCGGACTTGCCGAAGTGTTCAGTGAGTTCGATTAGTGATTTCTGTCGCAGATCGGCACCGGTATAAATACCGATTTGTTTCATTTTGGCTTCGGTGGCAGGGCCAACGCCGTGAAACTTGCCAATAGGCAGTTTGCTGACAAATGCCAGGCCTTGCTCCGGACGGATCAGGTAGAGACCATTGGGTTTATCCATATCAGAGGCAATTTTGGCGAGAAATTTATTGTAGGAAACACCTGCGGAAGCAGTGAGTTTCGTTTTGGCAAAGATCTCGCGCTTGATCGCTTTGGCAATCAGGGTCGCCGAGCCATTACATGCTTCGGTGTAGCTGACATCAAGATAGGCTTCGTCAAGTGATAAGGGCTCCACTTCTGAAGCATAGCGCCAGAAGATTTCGCGGATCTGGTTGGAAACTTCTCGGTAGGCATCAAAGCGGGGCGGAACAAAAATGGCCTGTGGACATAAACGATAGGCGCGGGCAGATGACATGGCGGAATGAATGCCAAACTTTCTGGCTTCGTAGCTACAGGCTGCCACCACACCACGGCTGCTCGGTTGCCCACCAACAATGACTGGCTTGCCTTGGCGTTCAGGAAAGTCGCGTTGCTCAACAGCTGCAAAAAAAGCGTCCATATCGACATGGATGATTTTTCGTTGTCTAGCCATCTGGATAATGTGTCTCAAGCATATTTTTATAATGATACCGCCGGCAATCCGGGGTAGATTGCTGCAAGCGTCAATGGTACTTTAGCCGATTCAACCCCATCAGTGAGTTCAGTTTGATTGTAAGAATCCGTTCCTGGCAAGAAAGCCTGCGTGCCTTCGTTGCCCCGCAAGTCGTCACCATGCTGTTTTTAGGTATTGCTGCGGGATTACCATTATTACTGATTTTTTCATCACTCAGCTTATGGTTACGTGAAGCCGGAGTGGATCGGAGTGCGGTGACCTATTTTAGCTGGGCCGCGTTGGGCTATTCCTTTAAATTTGTCTGGGCGCCGCTACTGGACATTTTGCCATTGCCCATCCTGAGCAAGCTGTTAGGACGACGGCGCAGCTGGTTGTTGTTGTCACAGCTGATGATTATTTGCTCGATCATCTTGATGGCCATGGTCGATCCCGCCACCCACTCTCTGACATTGATGGCGATCGCCGCCGTATTATTAGGTTTTTCGGCAGCCACGCAAGATGTGGTTATTGATGCTTATCGCATTGAATCTGCTGATACCCGGCTACAGGCTATGATGTCTGCAAGTTATATCGCAGGCTATCGCATTGGTATGCTGCTGGCCGGTGCTGGCGCGCTGATGCTGGCCAGTTATTTCGGTTCGGAAATGGGCGAATATAATTACCATGCGTGGCGACATAGTTATTTGATTATGGCGACATTGATGCTGGTCGGCGTGGCAACAACGTTATTAAGCTCTGAGCCGGAAGTGAACAAGAAAGTACACGATGATCGGCGGCGTGATTATCTGGGGTTGATGTTGACGTTCGTGTTGTCTATCAGCGGTTTTATCGGCTGTTTTTATCTTACCAGTGACTGGGCGGTTCAGGCCCGCTTGCAACTATTTAGCTGGCTGGGTAACGGACCATTGGCTGCAGTGGCGGTCGAGTTGATTCGCTTGTTGCTGGCGACGCTGGCTGCTGTGGTGATTGCCAGGACATTGATATTAATGGGCTGGGTGCAAAAAAGTATTGTGCATCGTAGCTATGTTGCACCCATCCAGGACTTTTTTAAGCGCTATGGCCTATCAATGGCATTACTATTGATTTCACTGATCGGTCTTTATCGTATCTCTGATATCGTGCTTGGTGTCATTGCCAATGTGTTTTATCAGGATATGGGCTTTACCAAGCCGCAAATTGCCACTGTTGTCAAAACCTTCGGTTTGTTTATGACCATTCTTGGCGGGTTTTTAGGCGGTATTCTGGTACTGCGGTTTGGTGTCATGCGTATTTTGTTATTAGGCGCGGTACTGTCGGCGCTGACCAATTTGCTGTTTATGCTGCTGGCTCAAATGGGTAACGATATTGTGATGCTGTATATTGTTATTTCCGCCGATAACCTTTCTGGCGGCCTAGCCAGTGCGGCGTTTATTGCCTTTCTGTCGAGCCTCACCAATATTTCATTTACCGCAGTGCAATATGCCATTTTCAGTTCGTTAATGACCTTGCTGCCAAAAATACTGGGTGGCTATTCGGGAACCATGGTAGAAGGAATTGGTTATGAGCAATTCTTTTTGCTCACCGCATTGCTGGGCGTACCGGTGCTATTGCTGATAGTGTTCGCTGCCAGACGTTTTAAAGTTGAACGTTAGTCTCGTCGTTTCTTGTCCAGAACAACAAGCTACTGGTTAGTCATCCAGTAGCTTGTAGCAGGGTTTGTAGACGCTTTCGTCTTGTCCCAGTTTCATTCGTTTTTCACGAACAAAAATGCGCAGCAGCTCATCAATTGCGTTGAGTAATTCCGGCTCGCCATTAATGACATAAGGGCCATGTTTAGCAACCTCGCGAATGCCAAATGCCTTTACGTTACCGGCAACAATTCCGGAAAAGGCAGCACGTAAATGGCTGGCCAGTTCATGCCGCGGCATATCCCGGTGGAGGCGTAATGCCGCCATATTTTCGTGGGTGGGAATAAAGGGATGTTGCAGCATCGGATCGATGTGCAGTTGCCAGTTAAAGTAATAGGCATCTTGTGCTTGCCGGCGGTTCTGACGGACATCTTCCAGCGAGTCACGAACAAGACGCCCCACGGTTTCTGGTTCACCAATAATAATTTGATACAGCTCAGCAATTTCATCACCAAGACAGCGGCGCAAGAAGGTGTCCAATGTCGTGAAGTAGTCACGACAGATTTCCGGCCCGGCAAAGATCAGGGGAATTTTTTGTTTATTGTTTGGATGGAGCAGGATGCTTAATAGATAGAAGATTTCTTCTACTGTACCCACGCCACCAGGAAACACAATAAAACTGTGTCCAAGGCGGACAAAGGCTTCCAGCCGTTTTTCAATGTCCGGCATGATGACCAGCTCATTGACGATCGCATTTGGCGATTCAGCCGCAATGATGCCGGGTTCTGAAATACCAATATAACGACCGCTTTTATACTGTTGTTTGGCGTGACCAACAGCTGCCCCCTTCATTGGGCCTTTCATCGCGCCTATACCGCAGCCAGTAATAATGTCCAGATTACGCAGACCTAACTGATAGCCAACCTGTTTGGCATAGTCATATTCTTCTCGTGGAATCGCGTGACCTCCCCAACATACCACCAGGTTTGGCGTCATATTGGGTCTGATCGCGTCGGCATTACGCAAAATCATAAAGACACTGTCAGTAATTTCTGCTGATGTCGGTGAAGTATGTTGGGCAAGAATTTTAAAGTCGGTGTAAATAATGTCGCGTAACGCAGAGGATAAATGCGCCTGGATACCGAGAATGATATTGTCGTCGACAAATGACTGTGCCGGTGCATTGCTGATTTCCAGCACGATACCGCGTGATTGTGGCACCAGTTTGATATCAAAATCAGCAAAGGCATGAAAAATCTTTTCAGCGTCATCCTGATGACTGTCTGTATTCAAAATTGCCAGTGCACAATCACGAAACAGACGGTGCAGAGCTTCACTCGGATTACTGATCCGTCGAATTTCTTCTTGAGATAGCAGGTTTAAGGTTTTTAATGGGCGAATCGTGGCGTGAGGAATTTTGGTCATTATTGGTTCCGAAAAAGTACTTAACTAGGCAAAATCAGTTGCTTAGCTGCCTATTTTTCAACAAAGGCACGCTCGATAACATAATCAGCAGGTTCGCCGATACGTGGTGATACGTTGAAGCCAAGCTTATCAAGCAAAGCGCTTGTATCTGCAAGCATTTGCGGGCTGCCACAGATCATGGCTCTGTCATTTTCCGGGTTGAGTGGTGGCAAGCCGATATCCTCAAATAACTTGCCTGAATCAATGAGATCGGTCAGTCGGCCCTGATTACGGAAAGGTTCTCTGGTCACGGTTGGGTAATAAATTAATTTATTACGCACTTCCTCACCAAAAAACTCATTCTGCGGTAATTCCTTTTCAATAAAGTCTGCGTATGCAAGCTCACTGAGATAACGTACGCCATGAACCAGAACCACTTTTTCAAAGCGATCATACACTTCGATATCCTGAATCAGACTCATAAATGGTGCTAACCCTGTGCCGGTTGAGAGCAGATAAAGGTTTTTGGCAGGCTTTAAGTCGTGAATAACCAGGGTGCCAGTGGGTTTTTTACTGACCAGTAATTCATCGTCCACTTGCAGATGTTGCAGACGTGAGGTGAGTGGGCCATCGGGCACTTTTATACTAAAAAACTCTAGGTGTTCATCATAGTTAGCACTGGCAATGCTGTATGCACGGGTAAGTGGGCGACCATCAACTTCCAGTCCAATCATAACAAACTGGCCATTTTCAAAGCGTAAGCCCGGATCGCGTGTGGTTTTAAAACTAAATAAAGTGTCATTCCAGTGATGAACACTGAGTACTCGTTCAGATGAATATTTACTCATGATTTCTTTCTTATATAGTTGATTTATTAGATGGCGGCGGTAAGCTCCGGCACAATTTCAAACAGATCTCCGACAAGCCCATAGTCTGCTACCTGGAAAATGGGGGCATCAGGATCTTGGTTGATTGCCACTACAATCCTGCTGTCTTTCATGCCGTAGGTATGCTGTACAGCACCAGATACGCCAATAGCAAAATAAAGCTCAGGCGCTACCACGACGCCAGTTTGTCCAACCTGGAGATCATTTGGTGCAAATCCAGCGTCTACAGCTGCCCGTGTGGCTCCTAATGCAGCGCCTAGTTTAGCTGCAAGAGGCGACAAGACCTGCTCAAAGCTTGCTGCGCTGCCAAGTGACCTGCCGCCCGAAATAACAATTTTGGCTGAACCTAAAGCCGGGCGATCTGATTGACTGCGCACTTCAGATAACCAGCGGGTTCTGTCAAACGAAGCAGGAGCTTCGACAGCAGTGATTTCGGCATTGCCATTGAGATCCATCGCGGTAAAGTTGCTGCTATGAACCGTCAGCACTTGAACGGGATCTTTGCTTTGAATGGTGGTTAAGATGTTACCCGCATAGATTGAACGGACATAGGTATTATCCGCTTTGATCTCCAGTACATCAGAGATCATTGCCACATCCAGCAGGGCAGCGACGCGAGGTAATACGTTGCGGCTATAGGATGAGTGGGCAGACAGAATGACGTCATAGCCCTCGCTGATTGAAACGATCAGGCTGGTCAAATCCTCTGCCAACGGGTGGGCCAGGTGTGCTTCGTTTGCTTGGATAACCCGTTCAACACCTTCAATGGATGCAGCGCTTTGCACGATAGCATCCGTGCCGTGGCCTGCGAGCAGCAGATGGATCGGCGAATTCCAGAATTGTGCAGCAGACACAGCTTGTCGCACATTCGGATTGAGTTGATGGCCATCATGTTCAGCCAGAATCAAAATTTTCATGCCAATAACCCTTCGTGTGAACGTAACTTATCGACCAACTCTTCGACGCTGTCGACTTTAATCCCCGCTTTTCTTGCTGGAGGTTCGCTGACTTGCAGTAAGTTAAGTCGCGGATTGACGTCAATACCAAGCTCTGCGGCATTGATAGTTTCGATAGGTTTTTTTCTGGCCATCATTAAATTTGGCAGCTTTACAAAACGGGGGTCGTTCAGACGTAAATCTGCAGTAACAACACAAGGCAGCGTCAACGCCAGAGTTTCCGTGCCACCATCTACTTCGCGGGTAACGATGATTTCTTTTCCCTCAACTTGCAGTTCGGAGGTAAAGGTTCCTTGCGGGTAATCCATCAGCGCTGCAAGCATCTGACCGGTTTGTCCTGCATCATCATCAATCGCCTGTTTACCAAGGAGAATAAGGTCTGGTTGTTCTCTGTCAGCAACAGACTTTACGAGTTTAGCGACCGCCAATGGCTGCAATTCAGCATCGGTTTCCAACAAAATAGCGCGGTCTGCCCCCATTGCCAGGGCATGGCGAAGTACATCCTGATTTGCCGAGGTTCCGAGAGAAACGGCGATAACCTCGGTGGCAATTCCCTTTTCTTTCAGACGTAATGCCTCTTCAATAGCATTTTCATCAAATGGGTTGACGCCCATCTTGACATTATCAATGTCTACATTGGAACCATCGGGTTTGATGCGTACCTGGATGTTGTAATCAACCACTCGTTTTATAGCGACTAGTATTTTCATGACAGCTTCCTGTGTAATTGATGTGCATTATATAGCCGTATACAGTATTTGTTAAATGGATTATATATATAATATCTATCTGTTTTATCGATATGAGTGGTGTATTGCGGTTATGAAATATAGCTTGCGACAACTGGAAATTTTCGTAGCGATTAGCCGATTGGGCAGTGTAACCAGCGCTGCTGATGAATTGTATTTGTCGCAGTCTGCAACCAGCTCGGCCTTGGCTGAGTTCGAGCGTCAGTTTGATTTACAGCTTTTTGATCGGCTGGGTAAATCGCTACGCATTAATCAGCTGGGTCAACAGTTATTGCCGCGAGCTATCGAGCTGGTGGAGCGTGCGCATGAAATCGAGGCTTTCCTGCAGGGAGGTAAAAGTTTTGGCAGCCTGAATATAGGCGCAACACTTACCGTCGGTAATTACTTGGCTACCCTGATTGCTGCAAAGTTTTTACAGGAACATCCTGAAAGCAGGATTCAGTTACGGATGCATAACAGCGAAACGATAGTGCAGCAAATCCTCAATCACGAACTGGATCTGGGATTGATTGAAGGTGACATACACCATCCTGATATTGATGTTCAGCCCTGGATAGCCGATGAGCTGGTGATTTTCTGCGCTGCTAACCATCCGCTAGCCAACAAAAGTCATGTAAGCATGGAGCAGCTCTTGAATCAGCAATGGATCTTGCATGAAAAAGGGTCAGGCACACGAGAGACGTTTGATCGTGCATTTCAACATCAGCACTCCCAACTTAATATTCGACTGGAGTTAGAGCATACCGAGGCTATCAAACATGCAGTGGCGTCTGGCTTGGGTATTGGCTGTATTTCACGGCTGGCGTTAGGGGATGCCTTGCAGCAGGGAAGTTTGCTGGCGATAGCAACACCTTATCTGCGTTTAGGGCGATTCTTTTATTTTTTATGGCACAAGCAAAAATATCAAACAACGGGAATGCAGGAGTTTTTAGCCTTATGTAAGCGTTATACTGCGGATATGGAGCAAAGCGATTTGGCCAGTTTGTCCGAACTCATTTCTCGTTTAGAGGATGAGGATAACGAAAAGAGATAATGATGCAACGTGACGTAATGAATTACGATGTTCTAATTGTGGGAGCAGGTCCGTCCGGGCTTGCGGCAGCAATCAGACTTAAGCAACTTGCCAATGAAGCTGGTAAGACGCTTAGCGTATGTGTACTCGAAAAAGCGGCCGAAGTAGGGGCGCATATACTTTCTGGCGCAGTGATCGATCCTGTTGCATTAAATGAGTTGATCCCCGATTGGCACGAAAAAGACGCACCGCTTAAAACGCCCGTTCAGCATGATGAATTTTTGATCATGCGTGAAAGCGGCTCGTGGTCAATTCCACATTGGTTGATGCCACCACTGATGAGTAATCAGGGTAATTATATTGCCAGCCTCGGAGAGCTTTGTAGATGGCTGGCAGAGCAGGCAGAACTTTTGGAAGTGGAGATTTATGCTGGCTTTGCTGCACAAGAAATGCTTTATGACGAGCATGACCAGGTAATAGGAATTATCACCGGTGATATGGGACGAGATGCTGCTGGCGAAGCGACTGCCCAATTTACGCCGGGTATTGAAATCCGCGCGCCTTACACACTTATTGCAGAAGGTACGCGAGGTTCATTAACACGAGAGCTGGAAAGCCACTTTGATTTACGTAACAACGCATCTCCGCAAAAATATGGTTTGGGCTTAAAGGAAGTCTGGCGAATACCGGCGGAGCAGCACAAGGCAGGCCTGGTACAACATAGCCAAGGTTGGCCACTGGATGCCAATACCGGAGGCGGCTCTTTTATCTACCATTACGGTGAACAGCTGGTTTCAATTGGCTTTGTCGTGCATCTGGACTACGCCAATCCGCATTTATCACCCTATGATGAATTCCAGCGCTTTAAAACCCATCCTGAAGTGCAGGCGATGCTGAAAGGTGGCCAGCGATTAAGTTATGGCGCAAGAGCGATTAGCGAGGGTGGTCTGCAATCCTGGCCGGAGTTAATTTTCCCCGGAGGCGCACTCATCGGATGCTGTGCCGGTATGGTAAATGTGCCACGGATCAAAGGTAGTCATAATGCGATGAAGTCAGGCATGCTCGCGGCTGAGGCCGCATTTGCAGCGTTGAATAATCAGGGAGATGCTGGACAATCCTCTCCAGTGGATTTGTTACATGCCTATCCCGATGCATTGCATGACTCATGGGTGTGGAAAGATCTGCATAACGTACGCAATGTGAAGCCCTTGTTATCAAAGTTTGGCACCTGGGGAGGGACCTTCCTTAGCGCAATAGAGATGTGGTTGGCTTCATTGAATATCGCTTTACCGTGGACTTTGAAACATAACAAAGCAGATCATGATTGCATCAGACCCGCAGCGGAAATGCCAGTCATCAATTATCCCAAGCCTGATGGGGTGTACAGTTTTGATAAATTGCATTCCATCAGTTTAAGTAACATTGCACACGACGCTAATCAACCATGTCATTTACAGCTGCTGGACAAAACGATTCCGATCAACGTTAACCTGGCAAAGTATGGCGCTCCCGAGCAACGCTATTGTCCGGCCGGCGTGTATGAAATTGTGTACAACCAGCAATCCAGTTATTTACAGATTAATGCGCAAAACTGTATCCACTGCAAAACCTGCGACATTAAAGATCCGTTACAAAATATTGTTTGGGTGCCGCCTGAAGGCGGCAATGGGCCTGTCTACTCTGGAATGTAGCGTTATTCGGCTTCTTGAGCTGCCGTTTCCCTGCAAGGTATTTGCGTCAAAAATAATGCAAAGCTATAAAAAAAGCCCTTGATACAAGGGCTTCAGGGTAATGCTTTACAATTCTGTTCTGTGGTAAATCCTAAAAGGGAATATCATCATCGTAATAATCAGCATCACCACCTGAACCATAGTCAGGCCCCGCGGAAGCCGATGCCGGCTGCGGATTGGCATAGTTGCTTTTCGCTGCAGGTTGTTGCGGACGGCTTTGATCGTAACTGCTGTCACCGCCACTGCCTTTACTGTCCAGCATGGTCATTTCATTGCCGATGATTTCGGTGGAGTAGCGATCCTGACCGTTTTGATCCTGCCATTTTCGGGTTTGAATACGACCTTCGATATAAACCTGCGAGCCTTTACGCAGATATTGCTGGGCAATTTCACCGAGTTTGTTACGCAGTACAACCCGGTGCCATTCGGTGCGTTCCTGACGTTCGCCGGTTTGTTTGTCGCGCCAGCTTTCCGAGGTTGCAATTCGCAGATTGCAGATAGAGCCACCATTTGGAAATGCACGACTTTCCGGATCGGCCCCGAGTCTGCCAACCAGAATAACTTTATTTACTGACATGATGAGTTCCTCTGCTAATTCAAGTTTGGGTTTATTTTACGCATAAATTAGACGAATGCTTCGAGTTCATGCAAATCAACATCATCGGCGAGAAACTTCACATAGGCAACTCCTTCATCGACAACGATAACGGTCTCGACTACGCCCCTAATGGCATTCAATCGCTGCATATAATGATCGGCATTCTGCTTATTCAGTTCGGGCAGCGGAATGATTCGGCTGCTGAAATGGCGAGGCGCTTGCATCGGTAACATTAATACTAGCCAGATAATAGAGATAAGTCCGGCAGAGCCAAATAACCAGCTGATACTTCCGGAAAAGCCGTAAATAATGCCACCTAATACGCCGCCAAGAAACGCGCCGATAAACTGTGCGCTGGTATAAATACCCATCGCGGTGCCTTTATTTTTAATCGGACAAAGTTTGGTCATCATTGATGGCAGGCTGGCCTCCAGAATATTGAAAGCAGTAAAAAACAACCAGAGGCAAATCAGCAAGGCAACTAATGAGCCGGGCAGCATGCTCCAGCCAAGCTGCGCAATGCCGACAACAACGATAGCGCCGATAAAGACGGCCTTCATCTTGCGTTGTTTTTCGGCAAGTAAAATGAATGGCACCATGGTGACAAAAGCCAGCAGTAGCACGGGCAGATAGGTCTGGGCTAAATCGGCTTTGCTGACACCAGCAAAATCCTGCATGGCAATTGGCAAGGCAAAAAAGCTCAACGTCAGCAGTAGATGCAGGGTCAAGATGCTAAACACCAGCCGCATAATCGACAGGTTTGACAAGACGGCTTTAATTTGCGAGCGAGCCGGCTGTAAATCCTGATGCTGCTTATGTTTGTATGGTGTTGGCACCCACCAACGAAGTACCACTACAGCCAGCAAAGCCATTAACGCAGTGGTCCAGAAAATGCCATCCAGCCCAATCCAGTTTTCAAGCGCCGCACCACTGGCCAAGGCAATCGAAAAAGACAAACCAATACTGATGCCAATGGATGCCATTGCTTTGGTCCGGTGCTGATCTCGGGTCAGATCTGCCGTCAATGCCATGATGACTGCAGCAATAGCGCCACTGCCTTGCAGCAGGCGTCCAGCAATGACGGTGTAGATGGAATCGGCAGTAGCGGCTAACAGGCTGCCCAGTGCGAATAACAACAAACCCAGGTAAATGACCTTTTTTCGGCCGATGCGATCCGAAAGCATACCGAATGGAACCTGCAACAAGGCCTGGGTTAATCCATAAGCCCCAATGGCGAGACCAATCAGCAGCGGCGTGCTGTGTGCATATTGCTGGGCGGAGAGC
>CANRLD010000039.1 GCA_947631375.1 uncultured Methylophaga sp.
TTTTCGTCCCCGCCCTAGTAGCAGTCCTACGATAAAGGTGGCTGCCAATGACCAGAGGATTCGGTGTGACAACACCTCAAGCGGGGATACGCTACTTAAATAGCTGAACAGCAGCGGGAAACAGCCCCAAATAACGTAGGCAGCAATTGCAAATAGCAAACCTTGCATGAAGAAACCTAAAATACTGAGAGAGAAACGATAAAAGACGCTAAAAGATAGCGTCTCAGGGTTACAGTTTAGATACAGGCGGTCATGAAAAATCACGTTGCCTCTGCATATAGTGCCCGCCTATTATAGGTAATATTACGCAACAGACCATCATTATCCATATGGCTGCAAACGGTTTTTGATGCAGTGAACTTGAAAGCTGTCTGGCTTTTTGCAGTCGGAATATGGGGGTTGTCGTTTCAAGCGAAGCGGCAACATAGCTGTTTGGAAAGCGAATCGCGCAGTGTTATGACTATCGCAGAATCATTGACACCTTGTGGGAAAGCGTGTTTTTCTATGCCGTTGAACTTGAGGCAAGTCAATAATTCTGCATTTGATGCCTTCAAATAAAGCGCATTACTGTGTACTATCAAGGATTGATTGAACAGAGTTTGAACTGCTCAGAACAAGCAGAGTTATCAGTGCACAAGAGCGCTAAAATTCGAGAGACTGGAAAGGCGGCATGTTAGAGGGATACCTCCCCATTTTGTTGTTTATCATTATTGGCATTGGCTTCGGTGTGATGCCATTGCTCGCGGGCTTTATTATTGCTCCCCATCGTCCAGATGATGAAAAACGTTCGAGTTACGAATGTGGCTTTGAACCCTTTGATGATGTACACAGCAAGTTTGATGTGCGTTATTACCTAGTGGCAATTCTGTTTATTATTTTCGATTTGGAAATCGCATTTTTATTCCCCTGGGCCATTGTGCTGGATGAAATTGGCGTATTTGGTCTGCTATCCATGTTTCTGTTTCTGGGCATTTTGATCGTGGGCTTTATCTATGAGTGGAAAAAAGGAGCACTGGAATGGGAATAGAAGGTGTTCTGCAAGAAGGCATTGTTACCACCTCAGCAGATAAACTCATTAACTGGGCTCGTACCGGTTCATTATGGCCGATGACTTTCGGGCTGGCCTGTTGCGCTGTTGAAATGATGCATGCCGGCGCGGCACGTTATGATCTTGACCGTTTTGGCATTGTGTTTCGTCCCAGTCCACGTCAATCGGACGTGATGATTGTGGCTGGAACGCTGGTCAACAAAATGGCGCCAGCATTGCGGAAAGTCTATGACCAGATGTCAGAGCCTCGCTGGGTGATCTCTATGGGTTCCTGCGCCAATGGTGGGGGTTATTATCATTATTCCTACTCAGTTGTGCGTGGTTGTGATCGAATTGTCCCGGTTGATATTTATGTTCCTGGTTGTCCACCAACAGCCGAAGCTCTGCTTTACGGCATTATTCAGTTACAGAAAAAAATCCAGCGAACCAGCACCATTGCCAAAAGTACAAATTCATAAGGTTGCTGCATGGAATCGCTAAAACAGAAATTGCAACAGCACTTTGCCAACAGACTGGTGGATTGTGATGAAGCTCATGGAGAACTGACGGTCTACATTGAAAGTGAGCAGGTAATTCCGGTGTGCCGTGAACTTCGTGACAGATTCGGTTTTACCCAGTTAATTGACTTGTGTGGCGTGGACTATTCAGCGTATGGCAGCAGTGGTTGGGAAACCAAGCAAGCGACCGAGCATGGTTTTAGTCGTGCTCGTGAAACCATGCCACAGCTGGAAGAGGTGGCCGAAGGCTTTCGCTATGCTGTGGTTTATCACCTGTTATCAATTGAACACAACCAGCGGCTGAGGCTAAAAGTTAACTTGATTGCCGATACGCCGATCATTGATTCGGTCACTTCTGTCTGGCATTCGGCCGACTGGTATGAACGCGAAGCATTTGATCTGTTCGGTATTTTGTTTAAAGGCCATCACGATTTACGCCGTATTCTGACCGATTACGGTTTTGTCGGTCATCCGTTTCGTAAGGATTTTCCACTTATCGGTAATGTCGAAATGCGCTATGACCCTGAACAGAAGCGCGTGATTTACGAGCCGGTCAGTATTGAACCAAGAACGCTCGTTCCCCGGGTGATTCGAGATGACAGCCGCTATTTGCAGCCCGATCGTGAGATCAAAAAATAATGGCCGAAATTAAAAACTATACGATGAACTTTGGCCCGCAGCATCCGGCGGCACATGGCGTGTTGCGTTTGATTCTGGAAATGGAAGGTGAAGTTATCGCGCACGCTGATCCCCATATCGGCCTGCTGCATCGTGGTACCGAGAAACTGGCGGAATCGAAACCCTACAACCAGAGTATCGGTTATATGGATCGCCTGGATTACGTATCCATGATGTGTAACGAACACGCGTATGTGATGGCGATTGAAAAGCTGCTGGGAATTGAAGCACCGATCCGTGCGCAATATATCCGCGTTTTGTTTGATGAAATGACGCGTATTCTAAATCACCTGATGTGGTTAGGCGCTCATGGTCTTGATATTGGCGCGATGACGGTGTTTTTATACTGCTTCCGCGAACGTGAAGATCTGATGGATTGCTATGAAGCGGTCTCTGGAGCGCGTATGCACGCGACTTACTATCGGCCTGGTGGTGTCCACCGCGACCTGCCGGACAGCATGCCACAATATCAGGCGTCCAAATGGCACTCGGCTGCTGAAGTAAAGCAAAAAAATCGTAATCGTGAAGGCAGCCTGCTGGATTTTATTGAAGACTTTTGCCAGCGTTTCCCCAAATGTGTCGATGAGTATGAAACATTACTCACAGACAACCGTATCTGGAAACAGCGTACCGTAGGAGTCGGAGTGGTCTCAGCCGAACGCGCTTTACAGCTCGGGTTTACCGGACCGATGTTGCGTGGCAGTGGTGTGGAATGGGATTTACGGCGTAAACAACCGTACGCCGTGTATGACCAGCTCGACTTTGATATTCCCGTGGGCACGGAAGGGGATTGCTACGACCGCTATTTGGTGCGAGTCGCAGAAATGCGTCAGTCCAATCACATCATGCAGCAATGTATTGCCTGGTTACGTGCGAATCCTGGTCCTGTGATTATTGATAATGCCAAAGTGGCACCGCCCAAACGGGCGCAGATGAAAGATGATATGGAAGCATTGATCCATCATTTCAAACTGTTCACCGAAGGTTATTGTGTGCCTGAAGGGGAAGTGTACAGCGCGGTAGAGCATCCTAAGGGCGAGTTCGGTATCTACATGGTGTCTGATGGTGCCAATAAACCTTATCGTGTCAAGATTCGAGCCCCAGGCTTCCCGCATCTAGCAGCAATGAATGAAATGGCCAAAGGCCATTTATTGGCCGACGTGGTCGCGATTATCGGAACCATGGATATTGTTTTCGGGGAGATTGACCGATGACAGCATTACAACTGACGGGATCAAAAGAGCAACTATTTACTGAAACAGTACGTCAGCAGCTGGACAGCTGGATCAGCAAATACCCGCCCGGGCAAGTGCAATCTGCAGTGATACCGGCGTTACATATTCTACAGAATGCACATGATGGCTGGCTTAGCGAGGGCGTCATGCGTGCATTGGCTGAATATCTGGATGTGCCGGCGATCAGCATCTTTGAAGTGGCAACATTTTATTCGATGTTTGAACTTACACCGGTTGGTAAACACAAAATTAACGTGTGTACCAATATTTCTTGCCAACTTTGCGGCTCTCAACAAATCGTTGAACATTTACAAAAACGGTTGGGGATTGGCTTTGGGGAAACAACGCTGGATGGCAAATTTACCCTGAAGGAAGTCGAATGCCTTGGTGCTTGTGTAGGAGCGCCAATGCTGCTGCTGGATCGTGACTACCATGAATTGTTGACCCCAGAAAAAATCGACGCCATTTTGGACGGGGTGAAATGACACAACTTAATCAAGTCTGCTTTCGCACTATGCACCTTGACCAGCCTTGGTCAATGGAAGCCTATCGCAGTGTTGGCGGCTATCAGATGCTGGAGAAAATCCTGCGGGAAAAAACCCGCCAGGAAACTATCATTGAAACAATCAAGAGTTCAGCATTACGTGGTCGTGGTGGTGCCGGTTTCCCGACCGGTCTGAAGTGGAGCTTTATGCCACGCAGCATGCATGGTGACAAATATGTTGTCTGTAACTCTGATGAAGGCGAGCCGGGGACCTGTAAAGACCGCGATATTTTGCGTTATAACCCGCATCAGGTGATTGAAGGCATGATCATCGCTGGCTACGCGATTGGTGCCCAGCGTGGTTATAACTATATTCGGGGCGAGTTTTTTGAGCCGTTGCAGCGTTTTGAACAAGCGCTGACTGAAGCCAGAGAAGCGGGTTATCTGGGGAAAAATATTCTCGGCAGCGGTTTTCATTTCGAGCTGCACAGTCATCCAGGAGCGGGTGCCTATATTTGTGGTGAAGAAACAGCACTCTTGGAATCACTGGAAGGCAAAAAAGGCCAGCCACGTTATAAACCGCCATTTCCGGCGGGCTATGGGCTGTATGGCCGACCTACAACGATTAACAATACTGAAACGCTGGCTTCCGTGCCAGTCATTTTGCAGCATGGCGCAGACTGGTTCCATGAGCTTGGCACGCCGAATAATGGTGGCCAGAAAATTTTCTGTGTAAGTGGTCATGTCAACAAGCCGGGCAACTATGAAGTGCCGCTGGGTATGCCCTTTGCTGAACTATTAGAGCTGGCTGGTGGTGTGCGTAATGGCAACAAGCTTAAAGCGGTGATTCCCGGTGGCAGTTCTACACCAGTCGTTCCGGCCGATATTATGCTGCAAGCGGAAATGAGTTACGACGGTCTTGGTAAGGTGGGTTCCATGCTGGGAGCCGGTTCGGTGATTGTAATGGACGAAACAACCTGCATGGTCAAGGCGCTGGAACGCATCGCATATTTTTATTACGAAGAATCCTGTGGGCAATGCACACCATGCCGCGAAGGAACTGGCTGGTTATACCGGGTTGTCAAACGCATTGAAAACGGCGAAGGGCGGCAGGAAGATTTGGATCGGTTGGTAGATGTGGCGAACAACATAAACGGCAATACTATCTGTGCGCTGGGTGATGCTGCTGCCGCACCGGTTATCAGTTTTATTAAGCATTTTCGTGAAGAGTTTCAATATCACATTGATCATCAACGCTGTTTAGTGGCAGCGCCAGAATTGAAGCTAAATTATGGTTAATATCGAGATAGATGGCATTCCACTCAAAGTGGATTCGACCAAAATGATTATTCAAGCCGCTGATGAGGCGGGAATTGATATTCCGCGTTTTTGTTACCACAAAAACCTGTCAATAGCGGCGAACTGTCGCATGTGCCTGGTCGAAGTTGATCAATCGCGCAAGGCGTTGCCCGCCTGTGCGACGCCAGTTGCTGAAGGCATGAAGGTATTTACCCAATCAGAAATGGCGCTGACCGCTCAACGCGGCGTGATGGAATTTCTACTGATTAATCATCCACTGGATTGCCCGGTCTGTGATCAGGGTGGTGAATGTGAACTACAGGATCTGTCTTTAGGCTACGGCAGTGGCGTGAGTCGGTTTAGTGAGAAAAAACGCGTCGTTAAAGATAAAGATATTGGGCCACTGATACAGACCGAAATGACCCGTTGCATTCACTGCACTCGCTGTGTGCGCTTTGGTCAGGAAATTGGCGGTATCAAAGAGTTAGGCGCAACCGGTCGTGGTGAGCACATGGAGATCGGCACCTATGTGGAGCACAGCCTGGCATCGGAGTTATCGGGCAATATTATTGACTTGTGCCCGGTGGGGGCATTGACCTCAAAACCATTTCGTTTCAAAGCGCGTGCCTGGGAAATGATCTCGCATCCATCGATTGCCATTCACGATGCTGTCGGTTCAAGCGTAGAGGTACACACCCGGCAGAGTGAAGTGATGCGCGTGGTGGCGAGAGATAATGAAGCGATTAACCAAAGCTGGATTTCAGACCGTGATCGTTTCAGTTATCTGGGTTTGAAGCACCCGCAACGGCTGCTCAGTCCAATGATTAAGCGAAATGGTGAATGGCAGAAGACGGATTGGCAGAGCGCGCTGGAGTTCGTTGTTGATGGGCTTAATCATATAAAAGCGAAGAACGGTGCTGATCAGGTTGCCGGTCTGATTTCGCCGACGGCAACATTGGAAGAAGGGTATTTGTTTCAAAAGTGGTTACGCGCTTTTGGCAGTTCAAACATTGATCATCGCCTCCGTGAACAGGATTTCAGGGATGCAGCACATGCGCAATTTGAGCCGATAGCGCTGGCTGAGATTGAACAAAGCGATGCCATCATGCTGGTGGGTTGCAATATCCGTAGTGAAGCACCGCTGGTTGCCCATCGTATTCGTCAGGCTGCATGTTCAGGCAGTCTGGTCAGTGAGATCAACTTTACGCAGAATGATTTACTGATGCCGGTTGAACGGCAACTGACCGTGTCTTCGGCCCAGTTGCTTACTTTGCTTGGCGGTATGTTAAAAGCCTTGTCGCATCTGGATAACAATGTTGCAGCAAACTGGCAGCATGTCCTTCGTGATAAACCAGCATCAGCGACAGAGCAGAATCTCGCCATGCAATTATCCAATGCGCATAAACCACTAATGGTGGTGGGGGCCTTGGCAAATAACCATCCACAGGCCGCGATAATACGCTCGCTTGCTGCGATTATTTGCCAACTGACTGGCACGAGATTACTGATTTTGCCGCAGGCAAATAGTCGTGCGCTGCACCTGGCGGGCGCGATTCCGGAACAAGCTGTTGAGCAGCAGAAAGCAGCAGGCAATGATCTGAATGCAAAAACGATCTGGGAAGCACAGTTACGTGCTTACTTGTTGTTTAATGTTGAACCAGAATTTGATTGTGCTGATCCGGCAGCGGCGCGTCTGGCTTTACAGCGAGCCGGCCTGGTCGTTGCAATTAACAATTTCGACAGTGACAGTCTGCGTGATTATGCTGACGTATTACTGCCGCTGGCAGCATTTACTGAAACCTCGGGCACCTTTGTCGGGCTGGATCATCAGTGGCAATCTTTCACCGGAGCAGTTGCTCCGCCAGGTGAAAGTCGACCCGGCTGGAAAATTTTGCGAGTGCTGGGCAATATCGCCAATTTCTCCGGGTTTGATTATGTTTCTTCTGAGGGGGTGCAGCAGGACGTTGCGGATGAACTAACGCGTGCGTCAGCAACCCAAAATACACTTTATATACCAGATGAAATTGTGCTTGCTGATAGCGTGCAACTCATTTCAGAGGTTCCCATCTATCGCACTGACAGTCTGGTCAGGCATAGCAATGCGCTGCAGCTCACACCGGAAAACCAGTTCCTTGATACGGTACGACTGCATCCCCGGCTGGCGCAGCAATACCAGCTGACACAAGGCGCATCTGTCCAGATCCGTCAGGGAGCGTATACGGCATCAGCGACTGTTTTGTTGGATGAGCGGATAGCTGACAACATGGTGTATCTCGCCGCCGCAACAGAGCTGAGCGCAACACTTGGTGCTGCATTTGGTGAGGTTGATGTGTCGAGCGTGGTGGAGACAGTCAATGCTTGATATGGTCACACAGCACTTGTTACCCAATATCGGCAAAATCCTGCTGATTGTGGCGCTACTGATGTTGGCGGTAGCTTATCTGACTCTGGCAGAACGCAAGGTCATTGGGTATATCCAGATGCGGATAGGCCCCAACCGGGTTGGCCCTCGCGGGTTATTTCAGCCGATAGCCGATGGTTTGAAACTTCTGATGAAAGAAGTCATTGTGCCAACCCGCTCCAATTTGTATTTGTTTGTGCTCGCACCTGTGCTGGCAATTGGTCCGGCATTGGCTGCTTGGGCGGTAATGCCATTTGATGCCAGTCTGGTACTGGCAGATATAAACGCTGGATTATTGTATGTGCTGGCGATTACTTCGATGAGTGTCTACGGCATCGTTATTGCTGGTTGGGCGTCAAATTCACGTTATGCCTTTTTAGGCGCGATGCGTAGTGCGGCGCAGGTTGTCTCGTATGAAATTGCTATGGGATTTGCGCTGGTCGGTGTGCTGATTGCGGCTGGCAGCCTGAATTTGAGCGATATTGTGCTTGCCCAGCAAGGAAGCATACTTCATTGGTACTGGTTGCCTTTGCTGCCGTTGTTGGTGGTGTACTTCGTGGCGGGCGTGGCTGAAACCAATCGCGCACCATTTGATATGGCTGAAGGCGAATCCGAAATTGTCGCCGGTTTCCATGTGGAATATTCGGGCATGGCGTTCGCGCTCTTTTTCCTGGCCGAATATGCCGACATGATCCTGCTTTCAATGCTGGCCGCAACCTTGTTTATGGGAGGTTGGTTATCCCCGTTTGAAGGGATACCATTGTTAGAATCCTTGTTTGCTTGGGTGCCCGGTCTTGTCTGGGTGTTGCTGAAAACCAGTCTGTTTTTATTTGTGTTTTTATGGATCCGTGCGACATTCCCGCGCTATCGCTATGATCAAATTATGCGTCTCGGCTGGAAAATCTTCATTCCTGTAGCATTGGTATGGATAATCATTATTGCAATCATGCAGGTTTTTGACATTGGCCCTTGGTTTACTGAAGTGGTCGAGGTAATACATCCATGATGGGATCGATACGCCACTTTTTTAAAAGCTTTTTATTATGGGATTTGTTGCTGGGACTGCGCCTGACGGGGCGACACTTGTTTTCCCGGAAGGTAACCGTACAGTACCCTGATGAGCAGACCCCGCAATCCCCGCGTTTTCGAGGCTTGCATGCATTACGTCGCTATCCCAATGGGGAGGAGCGTTGTATTGGCTGCAAGTTGTGCGAAGCGGTCTGTCCAGCACTGGCCATTACAATTGATACCGAACCACGTGAAGATGGGACACGCCGTACCACACGCTACGATATTGATTTGTTCAAATGTATTTATTGTGGCTTTTGTGAAGAGTCTTGTCCGGTCGACTCGATTGTTGAAACCCGGGTTTTTGGTTATCACTTTGAGCAACGTGGCGAAAATATTATGACGAAACAGCAACTGTTGGCGATTGGCGATAAATACGAACAGCAAATCGCTGCAGACAGGGAGGCCGACGCGCCTTATCGCTAGGCCGGATGATTATGGAAAAGATACTGTTCTACTGCTTTGCCGCTATTTTGCTGTTTGCTGCGACCATGGTTATTACTGTACGTAACCCTGTGCGTGCAGCATTATTTCTGGTGCTGGCATTTTTTACCAGCGCGGCTATCTGGCTGATGCTGGAGGCTGAGTTTCTGGCGATTACCCTGGTACTGGTGTATGTCGGCGCCGTGTTGGTGTTGTTTCTGTTTGTGGTGATGATGCTGGACATTGATACCAGTATCTTAAAAGAAGGTTTTACCCGTTACCTGCCGCTAGGATTACTGGTGGCTACACTCATTGTATTGGAACTGGTTGCCGTGTTAGGCGCGGCTAACTTTGGTCTGGAGCAGGTGCCAATGCCTGAAGCGGCCGAAGGCAGTAACACCAAAGTGCTTGGTAGATTGCTCTATACGGTTTACGTCTATCCATTTGAAATTGCGTCGGTGATTCTCACGGCCGCAATTGTGGCGGCCATTACGCTGACGTTGCGACCTAGTAAACGAAAAACGCAGGATCCGGCGAAACAGGTACTGGTGCGGAGTACCGATCGCCTGCGCCTGGTCAAAATGGCTTCAGAAAAGCCTAAAGATGGGAGACCGCGACAGTGATTGCCTTATCTGACTATCTGATTGTTGCTGCTATTTTATTCAGCCTGTCGGTGGCGGGTATTTTTCTCAATCGAAAAAATATCATTATTCTGCTGATGTGTATCGAATTAATGCTGTTGGCAGTGAATCTTAACTTTATTGCTTTTTCACACTACGCCAGTGATGCCGCTGGCCAAGTGTTTGTATTTTTTATACTGACGGTAGCCGCAGCAGAAGCGGCGATTGGTCTGGCAATTCTGGTGGTGCTGTTTCGTAACCTCAGTATCATTAATGTTGATATTCTCAACCGGTTAAAAGGTTGACAGCATGACGCAATCACTTCTACTGACAATTGTTTTAGCGCCTTTGCTGGGCAGCCTTATTACCGGGTTTTTCGGCCGTAAAGTTGGTCATAAAGGCTCTCACCGCATAGCTATCACTGGTGTTGCCATCGCTTTTTTGCTGTCACTTTGGGTGTTAAAGCTGGTTGTACTTGATGGTGCAAGCTATAACCAGGCGGTTTATCAGTGGTTACAGGTGGGAAGTCTCAGCATTGAAGTCGGCTTTATGGTCGACTCGTTAACCGCGGTGATGATGACTGTGGTGACGTTTGTATCATTGATGGTACATATTTATACCATCGGCTATATGCACGACGATGAAGGTTATAGTCGCTTTTTCAGCTATATCTCGCTATTTACTTTTTCCATGCTGATGCTGGTGATGGCCAATAACTTCATGCAATTGTTTTTTGGCTGGGAAGCTGTTGGTCTGGTGTCATATCTGCTGATTGGTTTTTGGTACAAAAAGCCTACCGCAATTTATGCCAACCTGAAGGCTTTTTTGGTCAATCGGGTAGGGGATTTTGGTTTCCTGCTGGGGATTGCAGCGGTACTTATGTACGCTGGAAGTCTGGATTATCTCGAAGTCTTTAATCAGGCACCGTTAATGGCTGGACAGACAATTACCTTGTTTGGCAATCATGCCTGGTCGTTAATGACGGTGATTGGTATTTTGCTGTTTATCGGTGCTATGGGAAAGTCAGCACAAGTACCTTTACATGTCTGGCTACCAGACTCGATGGAAGGCCCGACCCCGATTTCAGCCCTGATTCACGCGGCGACCATGGTGACAGCCGGTATCTTTATGGTGGCGAGAATGTCTCCACTGTATGAGTATTCTGAAACGGCCTTGTCCTTTATTCTGGTGATCGGCGCTATTACTGCCTTGTTTATGGGCTTTTTAGGCTTGATTCAAAACGATATTAAACGGGTCATCGCGTATTCCACCTTATCCCAGTTGGGGTATATGACCGTGGCGTTGGGCGTGTCAGCGTATTCCGCTGCTATTTTCCATCTGTTTACCCATGCTTTTTTCAAGGCATTACTATTCCTGGCGGCCGGATCGGTGATTCTGGCCTTGCATCATCAACAGGATATTCGTCATATGGGCGGCTTGAAAAAATACCTGCCAATCACTTACTGGACCAGTCTGATAGGAACATTGGCGCTGATTGGTTTTCCAGGGCTTGCAGGCTTTTTCTCCAAAGACGCGATTATTATGGCCGTGCATGAATCAACCATTGCCGGCAGCACATTTGCCTTGTGGTCGGTGATGATCGGTGTCTTTGTCACTAGTTTGTACAGCTTTCGTTTACTGTTTTTGGTCTTCCATGGCAAGGATCGGTTTGATGCACATGGTCACCCGCCGCATGAGCCTGCGCGAGTGGTCACATGGCCACTGATTTTATTGGCAATTCCGTCGGTACTGGCAGGCTATTTAATAGGCAGTCTGGTGTATGAAGGCTTTTTCAGCGATGCGATAACGGTTATGCCACAACATGATGTGCTGGCCGCTACTGGTTATCATGGAATTTTGGCTTTCTTCTCACATGGCTTGATGACGGCACCTTTCTGGCTAGCAATGGCCGGGCTGGCGACGGCTTGGTATTTATATATCAAACGTCCTGACTTACCGGGAAAAATCCAGCAGCGGCTGATGTGGCTGTGGCAGGTGCTGGATAACAAATACGGCTTTGATGCCTTTAATGAAAAGTTCTTCGCAGGTGGTGCACGCAATCTTGGTTGGCTGTTTTCGCGGGTTGGAGACCGAGTGTTGATTGATGGCTTGATCGTAAATGGTACGGCCAGAACGGTTGGTTTTCTAGCAAGCGTTGGTCGAAAGGTACAGACGGGCTACTTATATCATTACGCCTTTGCAATGATTCTTGGGGTGTGGCTGCTGCTCACCTGGTTTGTGGTTTAACAGAGGCAGCATTCGATGTTTGATTTTCCTCTTCTCAGTGTGCTGATTTTACTGCCGGTTATCGGTGGTAGTGCGCTGCTGTTATGTAAACAGAATAGTGGCCTGGCGCGCCAACTGGCGTTGCTGGTCAGTGTTGTAACCATGTTGCTATCGTTTCTGCTGTATACCGGCTTTGATAGCAGCAGTTATCAAATGCAGTTTGTTGAACGGTTTTCCTGGGTGGCAACTTTTAATATTGAGTATTACCTGGGAGTCGACGGCTTTTCGATGCCGCTAATGATCCTGACCACTATTTCCACGGTGTTGGTGGTTATTGCCTGCTGGCAGGTGATTCAGGACAGAGTGGTTCAATATCTGGCCGCATTCCTCATTATGGAAGGACTGATGCTCGGGGTGTTTGCAGCCCTTGATGCCATTTTGTTTTATCTGTTTTTTGAAGCGATGTTGATC
>CANRLD010000040.1 GCA_947631375.1 uncultured Methylophaga sp.
CAGTACTCATGGCTACGGTGTGTGGCGTTGCAAAAAATACCACATCGCACGCGGCTAATGCGTTGTCATCCGGATTAGTGAAGTGCAGATCGACGTGACCACGTAGATTAGGATACAGGTCACTTACCCGCACACCTGACTCGCTGCGTGAGGTGATTACCTGCAGCGAAACTTCCGGATGAACGGCAAGTAAACGGAGTAATTCAACCCCGGTATAGCCTGTGCCGCCGACAATGCCTACCTTAATCATAGTTGTGCTTTGTGATTGACCATAAACTTACATCATAAGAGAGCTACGACGAAATCTAAAGTCCTGCTTGATTGAATTGTTGCTCCAATGCGTATTTCTGAGTGAGGAAAAACAGGCTCGAATAGAGGTTATTCGGTACGAACTGCAACTGATCGACAAAATAATAGCCAGGTTTTTGTTCGCCATGTTGAGTGAACAGATTATTGAGTAGCTGCGGTAATTGCGGATCGCCCCAGGCTGTCTGGATGCTGCTCGATTGCAGACTGATGGTTAATTGTGCGCTATTAATCTGCCAGATAACCGACAAGGCCGCTGTTGTAGGTGGTTGAGGTTGCGCCGGCTGCACTTGCCAATACTGCTGCTGTTGCACCAGTTGAAAACATTGATAGTGGAGTGATCGTTGCTCCAGCGTCGTTTGCAGGAACGATTGCATTTGCCCAAGCAGCTGGGATTCCACCAACGACGGGTAGTTAAACTGTTGTAGACGGCCAAGCTCATCTACCACAAAGATCCGGGTGATATCCGTCATCCGTTGGGCAAATAAACTGCATGTGGCAGGGTGTTGATAGTGCAATAAGCTGTTGAGCAGGTTATCGGTATCAAGATATGGGTCAATTTTGGTGGGTAAATAATACTTTTGTTCTTCTGCTAATGCCTGGCGCAGTGACTTTCCCGCGGTAAAGGTTTTAACGGTGACGACGCCATCAAGCCATTGTAGCTGCATCAAACGTTGATCCAGATTGATAAGGTAACGCCCTTGCTGCTGATTGGCACAAAAGTGCGCTAATACCGTTTCGCACAAATGTCGCAGCCGAGCATTAATCGCGTTGGCAAAAAAACCAGGAGCACACCAGCTGGAAAGCTGTCGTGATAAATCCGCGGCAGGATTACTACGGATAATGTGTGCCAGTGCAAGCGGCACCGCATCCTCACCGTGAAATTGAAAAAGCTGCCACTGGCCCCAGCTGTTACCGATGACAATATCGATACTATCCACCAGGTTCTGTCGACTGGAGGTATAGCTCAGCGGATCTGTGTTCAAACTGGCCAGTTGTATGGCACCGTTCTTGGCCAGCTCGTGGGTAGTGCCATGTAAGTTGGCAAATATCATCAGTGTTTCAGTGCGTGGTGCAGCTTGCAGTTGTTCGCTGCGAAGAGGAGGCTGAAGCGTGGTCAGTGGCGATTTTAATAAAGTTTGTATCAACTCCAGCACCATGTTGGTATGGACACACTGTTTCTGATCGGTGATACGCAGCCAGCTGTGCCGGGTCAGCACATGATTGCGAACCGCCCACAGCAGTAGGTGCAGCAGTGAAGCATGTTGCTGCATGGCCAGTTGACTGCTGTCGGTCAGTGGAATTGTGCTGAGCTTCCAGTGATCCTGCTGGGTAAATCGGTACAGATAGAGCTGCTCCGCTCCTTCTTTTTGTTGCAGGCCGAAAGGAAGCTGGTCTATCAGGTTGGCGGAGCCTGCGGTCAGAAAGTCCAGATGCCGCTGTAATACATCCGTTTTTGCCAATTGATGGGGGATATGCTGCTGGGCAAACTGTTGTAGCTGCTGCAGAAAGTCTTGCAACAGCGGTAGTACGGAATCCCACCATTGACGACGTTGCTGGTAGGACTGTGCCGGACGGTTGTCTTCTGCTGCCAGCCTCTCAGCCGGCCACTGCCAGAGCGTATTCAAGTTTTGTAAGCTGTGGCGCCGCCATGGATAAAGCGGATAACGAACGGATTGTGATAACCGCTCTGCAGATAAGGCATAAAACGCCTGGCGAGCCAGCAGTTTTTTGTCGCTATCGGAAAATCGCTCAATTTCCGCCAGTTTCAGACTGGCTGACTCCACCAATAAGGTATCGGCTTCACCTCGTTCGATCTGCTCTTTATAGCGTTCGGGCAAGGATATTATGTTGGGAAACATACTGAGTTGTTGTTGCTGAAACAGCAGATCCAGCAAGCTGGCTAGCTCGCCTTGTGCAGCATTTTCCAGTGCTTCAACCGCTGAGAGAAAGAGGTTATCAGCACTCAGAGCAAGGTTTTCACCAAAGTCCAGCAAGCTGATCTGTGTCAAGCCGCGCTGGGACAAAAGGCGTTCAGCGACCTCGGCGTAGTTTGCTTGCTCTTCTGTGGTGATCAGCCACCACAGTGGAACACTTCCGGCGAAGCAGAGCCCTTGCAGGTAAAACTGTTGGCGCTGCTCGGTGCTAATGTGCTGATCGTGGCAATGGGTTTCATCAAGCAAACGATATTGCAGAGTAATGCCCAGCCCGGCAGCCCATTGCTGGATCATGGCGGCTTTGTTGTGCAGCTTTTCCAAATCAGCAGCTTTTACACCGGTGTGATGCACAAGCCATAGATCGAAGCTGGGAGCTTCGCTGTAGCGAATCTGCCCGGCCGGATTGATCAAATACAGCCCACGCAAGGCATAACGTTGCAGTGCTTTTCGACGATACTGGAAATTACGGTTCAGGATGATTGCGCTGTGCAAGGCATCATTGTCTGGCTGGTAATCCATAATGCCGGCCGGGCAGTCGTCACTGACGTAGCCCGGTAGCAGTTTGTGATTAAGGTGAAGTAATAATGGCAACAGGCGAAACAATATCGCCTGTTTATGTGGTGCAAGTTCAATTAGGCGATGGATCCGCGCGCGGTTATGAGCCTGAAATAAGCGTAGGGCCTGAGCGCGATCCACAGCTGTTTCAATAACTAATGGCGGAAATGCCGCATGCCGGTAAACACCATTGCAATCCCATGCTCATCTGCTGCGGCGATGACTTCAGCATCACGCATTGAGCCACCGGGCTGGATGACTGCACTGATGCCGGCTTTGGCGGCGGCGTCCAGACCATCGCGAAACGGGAAAAAGGCATCCGACGCCATTACCGCGCCTGGAACGGTCAGCCCGGCATCATTTGCCTTAATGCCGGCAATTCGGCTGCTGACCACACGGCTCATTTGTCCGGCGCCAATGCCTATCGTCTGCAGAGCTTTGGCATAAACAATGGCATTTGATTTAACAAACTTGGCAACCCGCCAGGCAAATAACAAATCGGCTAATTGCGTAGCACTCGGCTGGGCTTTGGTGACGACTTTTAATTCTGCCTCGGTGACAATCTGGATGTCACGATCCTGAACCAGCAGGCCGCCGGTGACCCGTTTGAAGTCAAGATCAGCCGCTGGTGATGCCGGGAATTCACCGCAACTTAGCAGTCGGATATTGGTTTTTGTCGCCACGATCGTTTTGGCTTGGTCGCTGACTGCCGGTGCGATAATGACCTCAACAAATTGACGATCAATAATCGCCTGTGCAGTGGCTGCGTCCAGCTCACGGTTAAACGCAATAATCCCGCCAAAGGCTGAAACCGGATCTGTCTGGTAGGCCAGATCGTAGGCGGTCAGAAGATCATCTGCTACGGCAACGCCGCAGGGGTTGGCGTGTTTGACAATAACGCAGGCCGGCTTGTCGGCGAATGCTTTAACACATTCCAGAGCCGCATCGGTGTCGGCAATATTGTTATAGGACAGTTCTTTACCCTGCAGTTGAGTTGCGGCACCAATCGAACCGGACTCGGCGTGTTGTTCAACATAAAAAGCTGCTTTCTGATGCGGGTTTTCGCCATAGCGCATGGCTTGTTTAAGCTGAAATTGGCTGTTAAAGGTACGCGGAAAAGAGGTTTTACTGTTATCTGCCTGAACAGTGCCAAGGTAGTTGGCAATGGCACCATCATATTGAGCAGTATGTTCGAAGGTTTTCAATGCCAGATCAAAACGGGTTGGTGCGTCGGTGCCACCTTGAGACTGGATTTGTTCAATAACGCGTGCGTAATCCGCCGGATCAACCAGCACTGTTACATCAGCATGATTTTTTGCCGCTGCCCGCAACATAGTTGGACCGCCAATATCGATATTTTCAATCGCCTCTTCCAGCAGACAGTTTTCGCGGGCCACCGTAGCGGCAAATGGATACAAATTGACAACGACCAGATCAATCGGTGCGATAGCGTGCTGCTGCATGATGCTGTCATCCTTGCCACGGCGACCCAGCAGGCCACCATGAATTTTCGGATGCAGGGTTTTGATTCGGCCATCCATCATTTCCGGAAAGCCAGTATGTTCGGAAACTTCTTTCACTTTCAGACCAGCCTCGCTGAGTAATTTAGCGGTACCGCCAGTGGATAGCAGTTCAATATTCAGCGCTTGCAGTTGTTTCGCCAGTTCGACGATACCGGTTTTATCAGACACACTCAGCAGTGCACGTTTAATCAAGTTCATCAGGGTTCCAGATTGAAGTTCAGGCGTAAATTACAAGCCATATTGTTTGAGTTTTTTTCGTAAGGTGCCGCGGTTAATGCCCAAAATCTCGGCTGCACGGCTTTGGTTGCCATAGGTGTAGGCCAGCGCTGCCTGTAATAAAGGCACTTCGACCTCGGTTATCAACATTTCATACAGATTGGCCGGAGAGTGGCCATCCAGTTGTTCAAAGTAGGTCTTGAGAGCGTTGGCAACACATTGATTTAATGGCAAATGTTGTTGCTCAGCGTCGACCGCCAGATCAATACATTCAGCCAGATCATTGTTCAACAGATTATTCATGCGGCCAGTGAGTCCTTGTCAGCAAGTTGCGCAAAAAATGTATCTGTAAAAGCCAGTTGTTGCTCGGCTTGTTCCAGAGTGTTCATTTGTTCGCGAAACGTATTACCATTTCGTAATCCTTTGCTGTACCAGGCAATATGCTTGCGCGCCATGCGTACACCGGAATATTCACCATAGAAATCGTACAGTGTGTGCAGGTGACTAAGCAAGGTCTGGTGGATTTCCTGGGAAGTGGGCGCGGTCAATAACTGACCAGTTTGCAGATAATGCTGAACTTGCTGAAATATCCATGGATTGCCTTGCGCAGCACGGCCTATCATCAAGCCATCTGCGCCGGTTTTCTGCAATACCTGCAGAGCTTTTTGCGGGCTGTCAATGTCACCGTTAGCGATGACCGGGATCTGAATTTGGGACTTGATTTTGGCAATCGTCTCGTACTCTGCCTCGCCTTTGTAGGCATCCGCTCGGGTGCGACCATGAATCGCCAGTGCCTGTATACCAGCACTTTCTGCAATCTGAGCAATACGCACACCGTTGCGATTGTCGCGGTCCCAGCCGGTACGAATTTTTAAGGTTACTGGTACCTCAACCGCATTGACAACGGCTTCCAGTATTTCTGCAACCAGTTTTTCGTGTTGCAACAGCGCCGAGCCCGCCATTACGTTACAGACTTTTTTTGCCGGGCAACCCATGTTGATATCAATGATATGCGCGCCTTCCGCGACATTATGCCGTGCAGCATCAGCCATCATTTGCGGATCAGCACCGGCAATCTGCACACTGCGTGGCTCTGGTTCACCGTCATGATTGGCGCGTAACAGTGATTTTTTGCTGGCCCACAAGGTTTTATTGGCGGTGATCATCTCTGATACAGCCATACCAACCCCAAGCTTTCTGCATAGCTGGCGGAAAGGTCGATCAGTTACGCCAGCCATTGGCGCCAGAAATAAATTGTTGGGTAGTCGATACGGCCCGATATGCAGCGGCTTATCACTCATGACGAACCCCGCTCAGGCGAACCCACTCTTCCAGCACAATGGCTTCATCCATGACAAATTCTGTTTGGTAGTGTTGCCGGACAGTCGCTGCCTGTGTTTCCAGAATACCGGATAACACCAGTTCGGAATGGGGATGGGTTAGCTGAAGAAAACGGGGCATCAGCTCCATTAACGGACCGGCGAGAATATTTGCCAGTAACAGATCACCTTGTATTTCCGGGCAATGTTGTGGCAGATAGGTTTCGACAATGACATTATTACGTGCCGCATTGGCTTGTGTTGCTTCCAATGCCTGTGGGTCGGTATCGATACCAATGACTTTGTCTGCGCCGAGCAGCGCGGCTGCGATGGCCAAAATACCGCTGCCACAGCCATAGTCAATAACGGTTTTACCCGTTAAATCTGCTTGATCCAGCCATTGCAGACATAACGCCGTGGTCGGGTGGGTGCCGGTACCAAACGCCAGCCCCGGATCCAGCAGGATATTCACCGCTTCCGGCTGTGGCGGCTGGTGCCAGCTTGGAACAATCCATAATTTTTCGCCGAAACAGATGGGATGGAAGTTATCCATCCATTCGCGTTCCCAGTCTTTATCCTCAACAGCTTCAATGCGGCAGCTGGGTAAGTCGCCCAGTTGCGCTGTCAAGGTTTCCCGTACGGCATCGCAGTCGGTTTCAGCATCAAATAATGCAATAACAGAAGTCGCTGACCACAGCGGTGTTTCTCCAATCGCCGGTTCGTAAATCGGCTGATCGGCATTGTCCTGAAAGGTGACAGCTGCTGCGCCAACAGCAGACAGTGCATCTGATAATGCCTCTGCCTGTTGTGGTGAGCTGGTAAAAATGAGTTGGATCCAGGCCATAGCTATTTGAGCCTACAATCCCAGTTTCTTTTCAAGGTAATGAATATTGGTGCCGCCTTTCTGAAAGTGGGCGTCCTCCATAATGTCGCGTTGTAATGCAACATTCGTTTTGATGCCTTCAATGCCAATTTCTTTCAGTGCTGTACGCATACGTGCAATAGCTGACTCACGCGTATTACCGTAGGCAATCAGCTTACCAATCAGCGAATCATAGTTGGGCGGTACCCGATAGCCACTGTACAGGTGCGAATCCATACGGATGCCAGCACCGCCCGGCGCATGGTATTGCGTGACCAGTCCTGGGCTTGGCATAAAGGTGCGCGGATCTTCCGCATTGATGCGGCACTCAATTGCATGGCCGCTGATAACAATATCTTTCTGTTTTACCGACAGTTCCATGCCAGAGGCAATACGAATTTGCTCGGCGACCAGATCAACGCCGGTCACGCGTTCGGTAACCGGGTGTTCTACCTGGATACGGGTATTCATTTCGATAAAGTAGAATTCGCCATCCTGATAAAGAAACTCAAATGTTCCCGCACCGCGATAGCCGATACGAACACAGGCTTCGGCGCAAACCTTGCCCATCCGCTCGCGCATTTCCGCAGTGATTCCTGGTGCCGGCGCTTCCTCAACAACTTTTTGATGGCGGCGCTGCATGGAGCAGTCCCGTTCACCCAAGTGAATGGCATTGCCATGCTCATCGGCCAGCACTTGGAATTCAATATGGCGCGGATCTTCCAGGAATTTTTCCATATAAACCATATCGTTATTAAACGTCGCTTTTGCTTCACTGCGCGTTAAGGCAATGGCATTAAGCAGATGGGCTTCACTGTGCACTTCACGCATGCCGCGACCGCCGCCACCGCCGGCGGCTTTAATAATAATCGGGTAACCGATTTCTCTCGCCAGGCGCAAATTCGTCTGATCATCATTGCCAAGTGGGCCATCAGAGCCGGGCACACACGGCACACCAGCGGCCTTCATGGCTTTAATAGCCGACACCTTATCACCCATTAGTCGAATGGTTTCCGCACGTGGGCCAATGAAAATAAAACCGCTTTGTTCGACTCGTTCAGCAAAATCAGCATTTTCTGCCAGAAAGCCATAGCCGGGATGGATCGCAGTCGCGTCAGTAATTTCGGCAGCACTGATTAACGCCGGTATGTTCAGATAGCTTTGGCCAGAAGGTGCAGGACCGATGCAGACGCTTTCATCTGCCAGCAGAACGTGTTTCAGGTCACGATCAACGTCAGAGTGAACAGCAACGGTTTTGATGTCCAGTTCCCAGCAGGCTCTGAGAATACGCAGCGCAATCTCGCCGCGATTAGCGATGACAATTTTTTCAATCATGATGTTTTAATCCGCAGGTTGGAGAGGATCTGATAGCCGGAGGCGTTATCAGCAAAATCACTCGATAACAATTAACGGTTCGTTATATTCAACCGGGTGGCCATCATCGACCAGAATGGCTTTGACGGTGCCGCTGCGATCAGACTCAATCTGATTGAACATTTTCATCGCTTCAATAATACAAATCACATCACCTGCGGCGACTTGCTGGCCAACCTCAACAAAAGAAGCCGCATCAGGGGAAGGAGAGCGGTAGAAGGTGCCGACCATTGGCGAGCGAACAGCGTTAGCTTCATTATTGGCTGGTTTGGCCGATGACAAATCGGTTTCTGTGGTGGCGACAGGCGCCGAAGGTGTTGCTACCGGCGCAGCTTGTGGCGGAACTGCATAATACTGCGGTGGCGGCTGAACGGAGCTGGCGCGACTTATCCGAACGGACTCTTCACCTTCGGAAATTTCGATTTCAGCAACGTCAGATTCCTGAAGTAAATCAATTAATCTTTTTATTTTACGAATATCCATGATTTAGCCTTGATTTAGTTAGTGTGTGTAATGGCTGCTTGTAATGCCAGCTCGTAGCCCTGTGCACCAAGACCGCAGATGACGCCGACAGCAATATCCGAAAAATAGGAATGTTGCCGGAATGTTTCACGACGATGCACATTGGACAGATGTATTTCTATAAAAGGGATGGCTACCGCGGTCAGCGCGTCACGAATAGCAACGCTGGTATGGGTGAATGCGGCAGGGTTAATCAAAATAAAATCGTATGTTTGGCGAGCTGACTGGATGGCATCCACCAGCTCATGCTCGGCATTGCTTTGCAGACAATCAAGCTGATGTCCCGCCGCTTGTGCCTGTTGTTGCAGCCGGTTATTAATGTCTTGCAGGGTGGTGGCACCATATATTTCAGGCTCGCGCTGCCCCAGCAAGTTCAGATTGGGGCCATGCAATACAAGAAATTTCGCCATTGGAATAACACACCATCACCGAGAATATAAGCCGAGATTCTGCACTAGCGAAGGCTTTATTGTCCAGATCTTAAAACTAAATGACGACCATATTGATACGAACTTCGGCGAAATAGTCGCGTTCTTGTTGGAATCTCTAATTTGTCAGAAAGTCTGCCAGATGGCGGTTGAGCTGTGTGGCCGAGACATGACCAACCAGTCGATGGTTGATGGATTCTTCGCCGTGTTGGTTAAAAAACAACATGCTCGGCGGGCCGAAGACCCGTAACGATTTCAACAGCGCCTGATGCGCTGCGGTATTGTCAGTCAGATCCACTTTGAGCAAGGTGAACTGTTGTAGCGTATTGATGACTTGCGCATCGCGGAAGGTCGTTTGCTCCATCGTTTTGCAGTCAGTACACCAGTCAGCATAAAAATCCAGAAATACCGGCTGGTCGCTGCGTGCCAGAGCCTGTTGTAACTCGTCGATCGAGTTGATATAGCTAAATGATAGCGACGGTTGGGAGTTGGCGCTGTGTGTGCTTGGTGCCAGCTTGTGTAGTGGTTGTAAGATTGACTGACTTCCGCTGGCGCTGCCAATGAGCAAGATTGCACCGCTTATCAGTGATAGCAGCCCGATACCTTTCCAGAGCTTTTGCCAACCGGAAGCCTCAATAGACAGGTTATTGAGGGCACCGAGATATATGGCACTGATAATTAATAATGCGCCACTGAGAAACAGTGTAATCCCACCGGAAACAATGCGATCCAGCATCCAGATAGCGACAGCAAGCAACATGACACCAAAAAATGCTTTGATGTTTTCCATCCAGCGCCCGGCTTTTGGTAAGAGTGTTCCGGCCGATGTACCGATAATCAATAGCGGAATTCCCATGCCGATACTCAGGGCAAATAAGGCTGCCCCGCCGAGTAGCGGGTCGGCATACTGACTGATAAACAGTAAGGCACCGGCTAGCGGAGGCGCCAGACAAGGGCCAACGATAAGTCCGGATAGGAGTCCCATCAAGGCAACGCCAAGGAGTGTACCGCCTTGTTGACGTTGACTTACCTGGTGCAGCCGTTGTTGCAGGGCGTGTGGCAGTTGCAGCTGATAAAAGCCAAACATTGATAAGGCTAGTAATAACAGGATGACGACAAAGCTGGAAATGACCCACGGGTTTTGCAGCATGGCCTGTAAATTACCACCTAGCAGTCCTGTCAAGATGCCGGCAACGGTATAGGTCACTGACATGGCTAGAACGTAAGTCAGTGAAAGAACAAACGCCCGGCGCGTGGTGACCTTCTCACCCTGTCCGAGAATAATGCCGGACAAAATCGGAATCATTGGGAAAACACAGGGCGTGAAGGTCAGTAATAATCCGAGTCCAAAAAAGCCAAGTAATATCTGCAATAAACTGTCGTGTTGCAGGCGTTGTGATATTTGTTCTTGTGAGTTGGTTTGCAAAGTCGCTACAGTCCTGCTTTCTGCCGGAAGCGTTTTAGCGGTGCTATCGTCGATAGCCGGTAAGTTAAGAGTGGTGGTTTTGCGCGTCGGGGGATAACAAATACCGAAGGTTTCTGAGCAACCTTGATAATGCGCGACTAATGTGACCGTGGTGGCTTCGGTCTGGCTACGGATGAGCGGCAGTTCAATCTGCAGATCGTCGGTATAGACTTCAGTCAAACCGAAATAGGCATCGTTTTTCAGTGTGCCGCTGGGCAACGTAACAGCACCGGGTTGTACCGCCTGGTTGTCGGTGATTTCAAAGCGGATTTTATCTTGGTAAAGATAATTGCCATCCAGTACTTGCCAGCCGACCAGAACGGTTTGTGGATCGGTCAGTACCGCATCAAAACTGAATGCTTCATCAACATCGGGTGGTGTGTCCGCGCTGTTAAAGCCAAACTTTTCTAGCAGCCCCGGTCGCGCTTGGGCCGAAAAACTGCAAAGGAGCATTAACAGGATTAAAAATTGTTTCATATTTTGATTGCCGCAAAAGTCGTTGCATTACAGACTATTTTATCAGTCATTAGTTACACGGGTTTTTGCAACAGGGTGTCATGCTTGTCTTTAAACTGTAATAATTAGCCACCTTTTGGTGAAGCACGGGTGCACTGTGGAATTAAAAACCATTCATAAAATCGAGAAAAAAGCCTATAAAAAAAGCCATGCCGAGATAGCCAGAATAGGGTTTGCTCTGTTTTTTCTTGCTGCCATCCTAGCATATAGCTTTGCGACTTCTGGTGGCGTACCCAATAATCTGTTTCTGGCTGTCGCTGCAGTTTTTGGCGGCTATATGGCGATGAATATCGGCGCGAACGACGTGGCCAACAATGTTGGGCCTGCTGTTGGCTCCAAGGCATTGAGTATGGGCGGTGCCATCGTGCTGGCGATGGTCTTCGAGGCTGGTGGTGCGATCATCGCTGGAGGTGATGTTGTTTCCACCATCAAGGGTGGCATCATCGATATCAGACATTTCGGCGACGATATCGACAGTTTTATCTGGGCGATGATGGCTGCTTTGTTGGCCGCAGCACTTTGGCTGAATCTGGCAACCTATGCCGGAGCGCCTGTTTCTACAACGCACTCTATTGTTGGCGGGGTAGTCGGATCTGGCACAGCGGCGGCTGGTTTCAGTATTGTCGACTGGGGCACCATGAGCGCTATTGTCAGTTCATGGGTAATCTCGCCTTTTTTAGGCGGTATTGTGGCTGCAGCGTTTTTATTAGCGATTAAAAAAACGATAGTTTATAAAGAAGACAAAATCCAGGCGTCTTACCGTTGGGTGCCCATTTATGTGTCGGTGATGGCCTGGTCATTTGTTACCTATCTGGTTATCAAAGGGTTGAATCAGATATGGCCGTCAGTGGCAGGTTTTCTGAATATGTTGCCGCTTATCAATATGCAAGTGGAAAGCAAGCCGACTTTCCTGACGGCGGCCACTATTGGGCTTGTCGCCGGCGTATTGGTGTTTTGGCGAGTGAAAAGCACGGTAGGGCATAATTTATCGAAAATGAAAAATGATCGTCATAGTGTTAATGCACAGTTCACCATTCCATTGATATTTGCGGCAGCATTATTGAGTTTTGCGCATGGTGCCAACGACGTGGCGAATGCGATAGGCCCATTAGCTGCAATATATGAAGCAATTATGCTGGGCGGGATAAATACTCAAGCGGGTATTCCGGTGTGGATCATGGCTGTCGGGGCGTTTGGTATTGCCATCGGACTAGGGTTATACGGCCCGAGACTTATTCGCACGGTAGGTGGCGAAATTACCGAACT
>CANRLD010000041.1 GCA_947631375.1 uncultured Methylophaga sp.
AAAACCCCGGTAAAAATCATCAGCAAATTGATCAAAAAGTAGGAAAATCTGGAAAATTCGCCACCAGGCTCCAGCAATGTCAAACCACACCAGAATGTTATCGCACCAAACAAATATAACCAGAAGGCATAATCCACCGTATAACGGCTACGGATATCCACCCAGAATGCCAGCAGTATCATTAACAAACCAAAATATAACGAGACAAATGCCCTGAACTCAAAATCAGGAAACTCCACCAGTATTGAGGCCAGATCAATCGCCAAGAACCACAAGGTCACGGCGATGGGCATCATCAAAAATGGATAACGATAACGCCAGATCATGATTGCGCCAACCAACAAGGTGGTTAACTCCAGATAAAACCAATGCCAGCGTATTAAGCGAAAATAACCTCGATACTCCACTGTTTCGGGCCATATCTCCAGTGCTTGCTGCAATCCGTAAACTGCCAAAGGCGTTACCGCCACGACAAAAACCGCCATAATGCTAGCGGGTATGGCTAGACCCCGTTTTTCGAGAGGCCTTATCAACCCTATCCCGACAGCGGCATAGAACAGTGCTATAAAAAAGATCCCCCAGCCGCCAAAACGCTCCCAGCCAAGGTTCATAAACAGGCTCATAGCAGCAATCGCTACCAGCCCTCCCAAGTAATACAACACCTGCGTGGCATTAAACCGAGGATGGTTGTCTGCCTGGTTTTGCAAAAACTGATATAGCTGCTCCACCTGTCCAGTGCTGATGATACTTTTCTCAGCCGCCTCACGTAGCTGCTGCCGGGTTATTTTCATTGCTATCTACAGTACAAAAAAGGCTTTCACAGCGATGTAAACACAGCTTAGCCAACCGACTGTAAAAATCAGGGTGCGAAACAGCGCCAAATCCAATGCATAGAAAATCGGATGCAGCACACGGCAGGCTAAAAATAATATCGCCGCACCGCTCAACTCACGTAAATTGACACTGGAGTAAAAGGCCAGCAAGGTGACCGCCGAATAAAACACCAGCGCTTCCCAGGCATTCTTCTGTGCAGCTAGGACCCGGGAAGCGACACCGGTTAATTCACTTTGCTGATCTCGGGGATGTCGATTATCAAAAACATCAACATGCCTATAACGTAAATACCCGCCAATTGCTGCGAGGATCATCGGGAAAAAAGTGACGATAAACAACACGGTAAACAGAGCGGGCATGATTGTCTCCCAAACAGAAAAAAGTGAATCTCAAATCAACTGATATCGGCTGCTATTTTCAGTTGTGCATAGTTTTTTATAAATAACGCACAGATTTCCGGATCAAAGGCTTTACCTGATTGCTCGGACAAATACTTCAATACTTCTTTTTCAGGCCAGGCCTCTTTATAGGTTCGGCGATGATAAATCGCATCCCAGACATCTACAATGGAAAACAATCGCGCATCCAGACTGATTTCTGTACCTTTCAAGCCCTGTGGATAACCCAAACCATCCCAGCGTTCATGGTGTTGATATGGAATTGCCATATATTGACGTAAAAAATCGTTCTGTGACAGTACGTCATAAGCGATTTGTGGATGCTGTTTCATCAGCTGCATTTCTTCTTCAGTTAATGCGGCTGGCTTGGTCAGAATAGCATCGGGGATGCCTATTTTACCGATATCATGCAGTAAAGCTCCGTAGCGTATTGATTGCAGATGTTTTTCATCCGTTATACCCCGCAACTTAGCCAGAGCAACTGTCATCAGAGCAACACGCTCCGAGTGCTCGCCGGTTTCTTTATGACGAACATCCATGACCTGAATCCAACCAACCACAGCCTGTTCAATACTTTTTAAGACCTGGGCGTTAGCCTGTTGCAGTTTGTTAACATCCTGCCGAATCAACACAAATAACAGTGCTGCGGTTCACAATACAAATAGCAAACCTTTGAAATGTTGAATAATGGTGATGTTTTCTTCCCCGGAGAACAGCGTTATTACGCCGATATCCGAAACAAAAACCCAGGCAATGCCAAATAAGAGGTACAGCAGAACAATCCGGTAGTGTGGTAACAACGTCATTTACTCATCTACTTAATCTTGAAAGTACCGACTACGGCTTTCACAGATAATTTGTCGAGGCAAATCAACATCCCTGAACTGCCGCAGATAACCTAAGTTTGCTGATGGTAACGTACTACCCTGTCAACTTCATTTTTAGAGCCCATAATCACTGGAACCCGTTGATGAATACTTTCCGGCTGAATCGTCATAATGCGTTCTCTGCCTGTTGAACTGACACCACCGGCCTGCTCAACAATAAAACTCATCGGATTGGCTTCATACATCAAGCGTAGCTTGCCGCCCTGGCTGGCAATTTTTGAATCTATCGGATACATAAAAATGCCACCGCGGGTCAACACGCGATACACTTCGGCGACCATTGAAGCCACCCAGCGCATATTGAAATTTTTCTCGCGCCCACCTTCCATGCCTTGCATACATTCCTCAATATAACGCTGTACCGGCGGTTCCCAGTAACGATGATTGGACATATTAATGGAAAACTCAGCAGTATCTTTTGGAATACGCATATTAGGATGAGTAAGAATAAATTCGCCCACATCCCTGTCCAGCGTGAAGCCATTTACTCCATTACCGGTGGTCAGTATCAGCATGGTTGCAGGACCATACACGGTAAATCCGGCACAAACCTGTTCAGTACCTTTTTGCATAAAATCTTTCAGAGCCGGATTTTTACACTCATTCGGGCAGCGTAAAATCGAAAAAATCGTGCCCACTGACATATTGATATCAATATTTGATGATCCATCCAGCGGATCAAAGCAAATCAGGTATTTACCTTGAGGAAAACGAGTTGGGATCGGAATGATGTCTTCAATTTCTTCCGAGGCCATTGCTGCCAGATGGCCCGTCCATTTCAAGTGGTCGACCATCACATCATTGGTAATAATATCGAGCTTTTTCTGCGTTTCGCCCTGTACGTTTTCACTGTCAGCATAACCACCAAGCCCAATGATATTGCTGCGACTGACCAGATGAGATATTTTTTTGCAGGCGCTTACAATATCACTTAGCAGCCCGGTCAGATCACCAGTTGATTCTGGATGAGCGCGTTGCTCTTCAACAATAAACTGGTTCACCGACTTGCCGACATCAGACATATTTTTCTCACTTTTCAGATTTTTCAGGACTTGTGCGAAGCTGACGCACAACAAATAATCAAAGCGTAAACCAGAGCGCTGGAAAATGCCAAATAACCAGGGCATTCAAACAACATGAGCAGCAGAACGACTACAACGTCCTACTGCCGAAAATATCAAATCTTGACGAGAATTTCCCCCATACCGATGCCACCAATATCACCCGCATAACGTTGTACTCTTGAAAAGCTGTCGATGTGGGCAAACTGGCTATCAAGCTTTTTAAACGAAGCGAACATAAGCGGTAAGAATGCCAAAGTATGTGAGCCACAATCATTGAAATTGGCGCTGATGCCATATTTGGGCATTTTCGTCAGCAATAACGTGCCCCGTTTCATTGCATATCCCAAATGTTTACCGACATCGCCCAGCACGGCAATCGTGCCGGAAACCATTCGCGATCCACAGTAATCACCGGCATTACCTTCAATTAAAATCATGCCGCGACGCATATGATCGCCAGTGCGCTGACCGGTATTACCGCTGACAATAATGGTGCCGCCAGTCATGCCATTTTTGTAGCCACTGCGTGCCGCACCGACAAAGTCGCCAGCATTACCGTTGATTTTTATCTGGCCACCCTTCATTTCACAACCGGTGTAAATAAACGTATTTCCGGTTATTTCTATCTGCCCGCCGCTCATAAACTGCCCGAGATAAGCACCGGCATCACCATTAATGGTAATGCGACCGTGACTCATTGCATGACCAATATGATCCAGTTTGGCTGAGCTGTTTTCAAAACGAATATCAGTAATATCCTCACCACTAATCTCAAACAGCTCAGCGACTGGAATCGATAAGCGGCCACTCACCAGTTCTATTGCCGCAATATCAGCAGGACTTTTACCAGCCAATTTGTCAGCTGTCAGCGGCGAGCAATCCAGCCGTTGTTGCAACTCGACTTTCAGTTTCAGCGTCAGCGCACTCATGCCATGATCTCCTGCAAATGAAAGTGGAACGGACCCAGTTTTCCACCATAATTACCAGCACTGATACGGCGAATGCCGTTTTCAGCGCCTAGCGAACAAGCGGCCTGAATACCCGCTCGCATCGCCTTGTCAATGTCTTCCTTGCTTAACCCGTCAATAACGATTTCCATCACCGATTCAACTTCAGGTGATAACTCTGACCGGGTCTGTCCTTTCAGTGTTGGGCAAAAGGCATCATTGGTAGAAGCATTTAGTGCTTTATATTTAGAGCCCACCTTGGAGCCGCTGCGAACCACACCACCAGGGAATGGCATGATCACATTGGGGATTTGTTTCATCGCTTTGATCGCGGCTTCACAGGCAGCCAGTGCTTGTGGTTGTGATTCAGCCAGAATCAGGAAGTTACCTCCACCGACCGCAGAAACAACACCGGTATTTTCCTGCGTCAAAAACTCGCCATCCATCACCGGAATACGCCAGTAACGTTTACCGTCAATCATTTTTGAAATCTGGTAGCCATCACCAAAGAAACGCAGGTTTTTACCCAGTGCAATTTCTTTTCCCTCTTCACCCTCAATCCCTGAAAACAACGCAGATGTCGGCGAGGTAAGCACACACTGACCAGCACGCGTTTCAACCTGTTTGGCAAGCCCTTTACCACCCATGGCAAAAATCAGACAGGCTACGCCAGGGCGACCATCCGGTGTTTCCGAAGGTTCTAAAACCCGTTCAATAGATGCTTCACAACCACAGGCGATAACCGATGTGGCAAAACCGGTAAAAGCAGTAGCAGAATGCATTGCCCATTCAATATTTTGCGCGGTAATAATGATCCGCGTGCCTTTCATCGGGAACGCTTCGGCAAACGTTTTATCAATACTGACCCCATTGATAATCATAATTTGCCTCCCTTATGCAGCGGCTGAATCGTTAAGCTGCCACGACCATCATCAACAATTTCATCATTATGGATTTTGAAATTTGCCATTTTCTGCGTATGGAATTTATCAAAATATTCCTGCAAGGATTTTTCAATACTGACGTCATATTCCGGCTTCACCACATGGGTGGTTCCCCAGGTAACTTTAACCACCTGGCCGTGACGCACTACCAGCTGCCCATCCTTAAAGACATAATCGGGTTTTTCAAACATTTTTTCACGATCACTATTGTCGGTATAAATCGTAATATCTGCCGCCGCACCGACGCCCAAATGTCCGCGATCCGCCAAGCCAACCAGTTTGGCAGCACCGGCTCTGGTCATAATAGCAATTTCATATAGCGAATATTCCCGATCCAGTGACGCCAGATGTGTTGCTTTCTGTGCTTCCGGATGCAAGGTCGACAGCATGTCATTACGGAATGATTTATCCATCAATAATTTAATCAAATGTGGATAACTGGTGAATGGCGCTCCGTTGGGGTGATCGGTAGTCAAGAAAATCCGCCACGGATCATCAACCATCAAGAAAGTTTCCAGACCAATCATCCATTGCAGCGCATTGACATAACTTTGATCTTTGTAACGAAACGGCACTACCCCACAGCCGGCATCGCATTCAATATCCATGCACACCCATTTATTTGGATGCGAATGTGGTGCGCCGGCAAACTGGCGCATGTTATCGCCCGATGCTGTCACCGTTTGACCAAACAAAATCTGCCCGACATCAACAGTAATATTTTTGTGTTTGTTGATGGCTTCAGCAATTTGTGCGGCGCCTGAGGAAAACTTGAAATCGCCTTCCGTGCCATAGCTGTGAAACTGGATATGCGTCAGATGCATTGGAATACCTTCTGCGCTCTGAATGGTATCCAGCGTGGTTTGCATATTCCCTGGCACACCGAGGTTACAGCCATGCACGTGCAAGGGATGCGGCACACCAATTTCTTTTACGGCACGGGAAAGCCGATGCAGAATATCGCGTGGCGTGACCCCATAAAATTCATTTTTTTCATCCAGATCCAGCTTGCGCTGATTGAATTTAAAGGCATTGATTCCGCCGGGATTAACCACTTTCAAACCAACTGCCTGAGCGTGATTTATCGTCCAGGCAACATAGTTGTTAATTGCTTCCTGATCAGCATTTGCTGCCATCATGCGCAGCAGAAAGTCATCACTGCCAAGCATTACATAACCGCCTTTATCAATAATTGGCGTGTCATGCATTTCCATATGAGCCTGCCGGGCATTTACCGGTAAAACAGCAGGCTCGAAACCAGCGGTATACCCCATTTCGGCATAACGATAGCCGGTGGTCAAGGTGCTTGGCGCCGCATGGCCACAGCCACTGCGCATTAACTCAGTACGTTCAACAATGGCTTCGGCATGATCTTCCGGCAACATGGTGCGAGCAATATTGACCTTACCGCCGCCAATATGGGTGTGCATATCGATTGCACCAGCCATAATAACCTTGCCGCGAACATCAATTTCTTCATCGACTCGGCCATCAATCGGTTTTTCTACAATTCGGCCATCGCGTATGTAAATATCCCGAACCACATCATTCTGGTTGTGCGCCGGATCAAAAATACGTCCGCCTGTTAGTTTTAAAAGCATAATTTTCTCCGTTTACAGGGCCTGTTCGACCGCACTGAGTACTTCAAACACGCTAGGTAAGCCGCTGTCACGTAATTTTTTTAACGGTACCGCCACCACGTTATCGGTACGGAAAGTTCGTCCTTCATGGTCAATACCTGGTACACCTACCGGAATAAACACCTCCGGTTCAACGTCAAACTGCATTCCGCTACGACCCAGTACAACCGTAGTAGCAGCGGTTTTGGGTGGAGTAATATTGGTATTAAAACTGGAAACCCAAACCAGTAAATCTGTTTCGTTTTCTGCCACGATGCGACGGCTGTCATTTAAAAACGGATCATAATCTGGGTAACGACGGTTGAAGGTAGTACGCATCGGATAGCCGCTTTGCCAGGAAGCAACAGCATTAACCGTGGCATCGCCCTCTTTGCCGCCTAGTGGCAAACAGCTACTGCGTGTTGTGGCATTAATTTCTTTTACCATGTCACAAAGGTTTTGAATGGCGACTTCAGCATGATCAAAATCCAGTTCCCCTGCCGCCCAGGTGATCACTGAATACTTAGCCGCAGCTAATTTATCAGCCAGTGCCTTCAACTCACTTATGGCAATACCGGCAACCGCTTCAACTTGAACAGGTTTGCCTTTCAGCAATGCCCGTAATACTGAAATCACTTCCGGTAAATCCGTATTGTCACAGGCAATTACCTGAGCGCGTTTGCCATCGGGTGAAGTTGATGCATCGCCAGAGGGTTGTTTGCCGAGATAAATAATCTCGCGCGCGTTAATGTTCTGGCCAAACATGCTTTCCTCATTCCACACTATGCGCTCAAAAAACCGCGGGAACGAGGTTTCAATATCACTACCCACCACCACCAGCACATCCATCCGGTTTCTGACTTCGGTCAGTGTGGTTGTCATATAACCGCTATCCTGCAAAACCAGAATATTGCGAAATGCCGCTGGCGAATAATAACTATCAACCGTTGCGCCGCCTTTATCAGCCAGCGCCATAACCGCTCTGGCACCATTCAAATCGGTTCCCAGACCGGCAATCAGCGGGTGTTTACTACGTGTCATCAGTTCAGCAATATGTGAAACAGCTTGTTCCAGCGTAACTTCCTTGCCATTTATTCTCGGCTGGGTATCGGTTATTGGTGTTTCAAAGCCAGCCAGGGTAATCGCGTCACCATTTTCAACTACGCTAACGGTATTACCATTGACTTCAATAGTCAGATCATCGGACGCGATTCCGCAAAAAGGACTGGTTACCTCATGCCAAATGGTGGCCGTACTGTTTTCTGTCATGTCGCTGTCCTCGGTAGTTCTCTATTCAATTACACTTGGGGTCGTTATGATCTGCTCCAAGTCCGTAACGGACTTCAGGATAATAATTACCGCCAGCTTAACCGTGCTTTGCTCGCAATAAAAGCGAATCAATATCGTTGTCGCGCAACTGTTTCTGCACGGCATCTGCCCGTTCACGACCAACAACAGGCCCCACCTGAACGCGGTGCCAGGTGTCGGCATTATCTATGGTTACCGTCTGTACTTTGGATTCAATGCCCAAAAAAGCCAGCCGGGCACGAAAACCATCCGCATCTTCCAGCTTTTTGAATGAACCAACTTGAATCATGTAACTAACTGGAGCTGCTGCCGCTTGCTGCTGGGTTTCCGGTGGTTTCTGGGTGGTTTGTTGAGGTGCTACAGTAATCTCTTCAGGAGGTGAAGATACTATCGGTTTCTGTGACTGATTTGCCAGCGGTTTGGGCTTTTCGACTACAACCTCGGTTTCCGGCAGTAATGTGTAAAAATCAAACGTCGGTTCAACTGCAGACTTCTTTTGTTGCTGCTTGGAGGTAACCGTTGAGGCGCTATCAGCCGGCACGTTATCTTTGAGATGCAACAAAAACATCACAAAAGCGCCTACGGCAAAACTGATCAGCATCGGTCCCCAAGGCATTGCCCCTCGCTGCTTTGGTGCTGGTTTTCGGGTATTTCTTCTGGCGGCCACAACAAACCTCTTACATTAACTGCGGCGCTGAAACGCCCATCAAACCCAACCCATTGGCAATAACCTGTCTGACAGCAGCAATTAAGGTTAACCGCGCTTGACTGACCGCAACATCATCGACCATAAACTGGTGGGCATTGTAGTAAGTATGAAAATCACGCGCTAAATCCATCAGGAAATGTGCAAGAACATGCGGTGTATAGTTAATAGCAGCAGTCTCAACAATTTCTGGGTAGCGTGCCAGCATGGTCAATATAACTTGCTCATGCTCCTCAGTTAGTAAAGCGAGATTTGCCAATCCTGTCGGTTCATGCCAATCAAGTTTTCTGTCGGCCAGCTGGCGAAATACACTGCAAATTCTGGCGTGAGCATATTGAACGTAATACACCGGGTTTTCATTAGTCTGCGACTTTGCCAATTCCAAGTCAAAATCCATATGTTGATCGGCACTACGCAACACATAAAAAAACCGTGCGGCATCTTTGCCGACTTCTTCACGTAACTGACGCAGGGTGACAAACTCACCACTACGTGTGGACATGCTGATTTTCTCCTGACCACGGTATAACGCCGCAAACTGGACCAGCAGTACTTTTAATTTATCCGGATCCTGGGATAGCGCTTTCATTGCCGCATTAACCCTCGGGATATAACCGTGATGATCGGCTCCCCAGATATCAATAATCTGGTCAAAACCGCGTTGATACTTGTTTAAATGGTAGGCGACATCTGATGCAAAATACGTGGCCTGGCCATTATCACGCACCACCACCCGGTCTTTTTCATCAGCAAACTCTGTGGATTTAAACCACCAGGCGCCATCTTGCTGGTATAAAAAATCAGTAGACTTTAACTGTTCCACAGCACGGTCAACGACGCCGCTTTCCACCAGCGAACGCTCGGAAAACCATTCATCATATTCTGCGCCAAACTCAGCCAGATCATTTCGAATATCATCAAGGATTGCCGTCAAGCCCAAATCAAATAATTGACGATAGTTATCTGTACCCAGTAACTGTTTTGCCTGTTGTATCAGCGCATCAATATGCTGCTCTTTATCGCCGCCCTGTGGTTCATCTGCCGTCACCCCGGCAAAAACAGTGCTGGCCGGATGGCGTAAGGCATCGCCAAATTGCTGTCTGGCAGAATCAGCAATCTCAATAACATAATCACCACGATAGCCATTACTGGGAAAGGTAATCTGTTCACCACATTTTTCGAGATAACGCAGCCAAATACTGGTTGTCAGAATATCCATCTGCCGTCCGGCATCATTCACGTAATACTCACGGTGCACAGCAAAACCAACGGCGCTGAGCAAACTGCTGACCACTGAACCATAGGCAGCACCACGGCCATGACCGACATGTAATGGTCCTGTCGGGTTGGCGGAAACAAATTCCACCTGGATTTTTTTGCCTTTGCCGTAATTACTGAGGCCGTAATAACCGGATTTTTGTAAGACTTCGGCAACCACTTGCAGCCGGGCAGCAGATGACAAGGTGAAATTTATAAAGCCTGGGCCAGCAACTTCAACTTTTTCAATCATTTCATGCGGGGGAAATGCTTCCACAATCATGGTGGCAATCTGCCGCGGATTTAATCTCGCCGGTTTGGCCAGCACCATAGCAATATTGCTAGCATAATCACCATGTGCGCGGTCTTTGGTTCGCTCCAGATGCACCTCGGCTGAAATATCTGCAGGCAGGCTTTGTTGGGAGATGAGCAAGGCCAGAGTACTTTCAATGCGTTTTTTCAGTTGGTCTTTCAAGATGTTGTATCCGGATGACAGAAAGGTAATGGATTATTTTAACGTATCAGCTGGTGCGATGACACCATTTGGCAATGGTTCAAACCAACTCGGTGGGATCGATATCGACAGACCAGCGGACTTTACGTGCCAGTTTATATTTACTGATTGACTCAATATGCTGATCAATCAAGCGATGAATTGCGCCGCGATCTGTCGATTGCATTAATAATTGCGCCCGATAACGACCAGCACGTTTTTCCATCAATGCCGGAACTGGCCCTAATACCATCACCGTTTCATTGCCTTGCTGTATCGCAGCAGCGATTTGTTGCAAAAACTGTATCGCCAAACCGGTTTCTTTAGACTCGGCTCGCCAGACGGCCCAGAAACCTTTGGGCGGTAACTCCATCTGGATGCGCTCTGTCAGCAGATTTTCTGCCAGTTTTTCATACCCTTGTTGCAACAGTGTTTTCCAGAATGGATGTTCAGGCTGTGCTGTTTGAATAATGACTTCGCCGGCTTTTTTACCCCGCCCAGCCCGGCCGGTAACCTGGGTTATTAACTGTGCCAGGTTTTCTGTGGCTCGAAAATCGGCACTAAACAAAGCCTGATCTGCATCAACCACCCCAACCAGGGTAACATCATGAAAATCATGACCTTTTGCCAACATTTGGGTACCGACCAGAATCGCAGCTTGGCCTTGGTTGATTTGCTTGACCATATTGGCAAACGCATTTACCCGTTGGGTGCTGTCGCGATCAATGCGCAGGATTGGCACCGCTGTAAATATTTCTGTCAGTGCCTGCTCAATTTTTTCAGTGCCAACGCCGTAGCTTGTTAATTGGGGATGTGCACACTGCGGACAGCTATCAGGTAATCGTTGAATTAACCCGCAATGATGACAAAACAGCCGGTTTTGCTGTTGATGAACTACCATTTTTGCATCGCAACTACGGCAGTTCGCTTGCCATTGACACTGATGACACAACAAGACCGGTGCAAAACCACGACGATTAATAAACAAAAGCACCTGATGGTTCTGTTTTATATGCTGGTCGATGCTGTTAACTAATTCACGACTTAAGCCGTGAGTGTCAATATTGTTCTGTAACGGAACTATTCTAACCTTTGGTAAGGATGCACCACCAGCCCGCTCGGTGAGTTTCAATAACTGATAACGCTGCTGTTTTACCTGGTAAAGCGTTTCCAGTGAAGGCGTTGCACTGCCAAGCACAATTGGTATGTTTAGTGTTTTTGCCCGCATCAAGGCGACATTTCTGGCGTGATAGCGCAAACCGTCCTGTTGTTTATAAGAACTGTCATGTTCTTCATCAATGATGATTAGCCCCGGATTAAGCATCGGGGTAAAAACAGCCGAGCGGGTGCCGATAATAATGTCAGCTTTAGCTGCTCTGGCCAGTAACCATGCCTGTTTACGATTATTATCAGACACAGCAGAGTGCATTACTACAATATTGGCTGTTAATGTCCTGCAAAAACGTTCAACAAACTGTGTCGTCAAGCCAATCTCGGGGATCAATATCAAAATTTGTTTGTTCTGTTGCAGCTGTGTTAGGCAGAGATGGATATAAACCTCTGTTTTGCCGCTGCCAGTGATTCCCTGCAATAAAAAAACCGAAAATTCCGCTGGTTTTTGTTGTATTGCATTAACAGCTTGTTGTTGTTGAGTGTTTAACGCAACAGCAGGCTGAACGCTAAGTTGTGGTAACGGCAAGCTGGCTTGTTGTATGGCAGTGATCAGCTGTTTGTCGTGCAGTGCTGCGAGGCTGCTTTTTATATTACCTAGTGC
>CANRLD010000042.1 GCA_947631375.1 uncultured Methylophaga sp.
TTGCTGTGCCATGTAGATATTCGCCACAGTTATCCGCATTGCTGGCGGCATAAAACACCGATTATTTTCCGGGCGACGCCGCAATGGTTTGTCAGCATGGATCAAAATGGCCTGCGCGATCAGGCAATGAAGGCCATTGCGGTAACCGAATGGATGCCGGATTGGGGACAAAAACGGATTGAGAATATGGTTTCCGGCCGGCCTGACTGGTGTATTTCACGTCAGCGAGCCTGGGGGGTACCCATCCCGTTGTTTGTCCATCAGCAGACGGGTGCCTTGCATCCAGACTCTGCAGCGTTGATCGAAAAGGTGGCGCTGGCGGTAGAGCAAAAAGGCATTGATGCCTGGTTTGATATGTCAGCTGAAACATTGATCGGGCAGGATGCTGATGACTATTACAAAGTCACCGATACGCTGGATGTGTGGTTTGACTCTGGTGTATCTCACGCCTGCGTCTTACCGCGTCGTGACGAGTTGCATCGTCCTGCTGATTTATATCTGGAAGGCAGTGACCAGCATCGTGGCTGGTTCCAGTCGTCATTGCTGACGTCTGTAGCAACTACTGCCAAAGCGCCTTATAAAGCTGTTCTGACCCATGGCTTTACGGTGGATGCCGAGGGCAAGAAAATGTCCAAGTCAAAAGGCAACACTGTTTCACCGCAGAAGGTGGTGAATAGTCTTGGTGCAGATATCATTCGCTTATGGGTGGCTGCGACTGACTACAGCGCAGAAATGAGCGTATCTGATGAAATTCTTAAGCGTACTGCTGATTCATATCGACGGATCCGTAATACGGCGCGTTACCTGCTTTCCAATTTGAATGATTTCGACCCGGCTGCCGACTTGCTGCCTGCGGACAGTTTGTTGCCACTGGAGCGTTGGGTATTGGATCGCGCTTATGCTGTGCAGCAGGAAGTTATTGCCGCGTATGAAAGTTATCAGTTTCATCTGATTTATCAGAAAGTACATAATTTCTGTGCCAATGAGCTGGGCAGTGCTTATCTGGATATCACCAAAGATCGCCAGTACACCATGCAGCAAAACAGCCTGGGTCGGCGATCTTCGCAAACGGCGATGTTTCATATTCTGGAAGCATTAACTCGCTGGATTGCGCCTATTCTCAGCTTTACCGCAGATGAGTTATGGGAGTTCATTCCGGGGCAACGTAATGCATCAGTATTATTAAATGACTGGTATTCACAGCTGATGCCATTATCCGCAGACAGCGAATTGTCATTGTCTGATTGGCAACAGTTATTTGCGGTACGAGATGCCGTTGCCAAAGAATTGGAAAACAAGCGTAATCAGGGTGAAGTCAAAGGCGGCTTAACCGCTGATGTCAGTTTGTATGCTGAAACTGCCTTGCATGATGTTCTGGGCAAAGCAGGAGATGAGCTGAAGTTTGTGCTGATCACCTCATCTGCCAGACTGCTGGCCATGGCTGACAAACCGGTAACGGCGTTAGCGACTGGTTTGAATGGTCTGGCTGTGGATATTACAGCGTCTGCAAATGCCCGTTGTGAACGTTGCTGGCATCAGACCGAAGATGTCGGCAGCCATGCTGATCACCCTGAGTTGTGTGGTCGTTGTATTGAGAATGTAGATGGTAATGGCGAAACACGCCGTTTTGCCTGAGGCAGATAACATGTTGAAGTGGTTAGGATTGAGCGGGTTGATCATTGTGCTGGATCAATTCACCAAAGTAGTGATGTCAAACTGGCTGGAGCTGTATCAAACCGTGGCTGTCATGCCATATTTCAACTTTACCCTGGCCCATAACAGTGGCGCGGCATTCAGCTTTCTGGCCGGAGCAGGCGGTTGGCAGCGCTGGTTTTTTATCGTGCTGGCACTGGTTGTTTCTGCGGTTTTAGTTGTTTGGTTATCACGCTTGAAAGCTGCGGAAAAGATGGAAGCAATTGCCATTTCATTGATTATTGGTGGCGCAATTGGTAATGTGCTCGACCGGTTTCTCCATGGTTATGTAATTGATTTTATTGATGTGTATATCGGCAGTTACCATTGGCCGGCATTTAATATTGCAGACGCAGCAATTTGTATCGGAGCAATATTGCTGATTTTGGACAGTTTCAAAAAAACAGCGGAGCAAAAATGAATGTTTGTGATTTGGCGGTAGGCGGTATTGCCGGTTTACAGCCCTATGTTCCCGGGAAACCCATTGAAGAGCTGCAACGTCAGTATGGCGTGAAAGACGTAGTCAAACTCGCCTCAAATGAAAGCCCTATCGGACCCTCCCAGGCAGCGCAGGCGGCTATTGCCAAAGCGATTCGTGATTTAACCCGTTATCCGGATGGTAATGGGTTTGCCTTGAAACAGGTACTGGCCGAAAAATATCAGGTCGAAGCCGGGCAAATCACCTTGGGCAATGGTTCAAATGATGTACTTGAGCTGATCGCCCGGTGTTTTGTCAGTCCAGAAGATGAAGTCATATTTTCCCAGCATGCGTTTGCGGTATATCCGCTAGTTACGCAAGCAATTGGTGCGACGCAGGTGGAAGTGCCGGCAACAGCATTTAGCCATGATTTGCAGGCGATGCAGCGGGCAGTGACCAGCAAAACCAAATTGATTTTTATTGCAAATCCTAACAATCCAACCGGTACTTATTTATCCGGTGAGCAGATTTACGCTTTTCTGCAAATGATTCCAGACAATGTAATCGTTGTGCTTGACGAAGCCTATGTTGAGTACGGCGAAAATGAATTCAACAGCATTGACTGGTTGCAGGATTTCCCCAATCTGATTATCTGTCGCACTTTTTCAAAAGCCTACGGTCTGGCAGGATTACGTGTTGGTTTTGCATTATCACATACCGATATCGCGGATTTATTAAATCGTTTGCGCCAGCCTTTTAACGTTAATCACTTCGCCATGTCTGCAGCAATTGCAGCGTTAGGCGATGAAGATTATTTACAACGAGCGAGACAGGTGAATGCTCAAGGTATGCAGCAGTTTATGGATGGCTTAACTGCTATGGGCCTGAGCTATATCCCTTCCAGAGCCAACTTTATTTGTGTTGATGTAGCAACCGATGCGGCAGATGTGTATGAAAACATGTTGCGACAAGGCGTTATCGTTCGGCCTATCGCGAGTTATGGATTGCCCAACCATCTGCGTATCAGTATCGGTCTGCAACATGAAAACCAGCGTTGTCTGGACGCTTTAGCTACCAGCTTGAATAACGAAAATGATTAAACATCTGTCGATAATTGGTGTTGGTCTGATCGGCGGTTCACTGGCACTTGCGTTAAAAAAAGCCGGAGTAGTTGAACAGGTAACGGGGTATGCGCGCTCTGCAGTAGCACGGGAAGAGGCTTTGGCTTTAGGCATCATCGATAATTCTGCTGAAACACTGGCGGAGGCAGTTGCTGACGCTGATGTGATTTTTGTGGCAGTGCCGATGGGGGCGATGCAAAGCGTTTTTGAACAAATAGCGGCCCATCTGAAGCCGCAGGCCATCATTACCGATGGCGGCAGCGCCAAGCAGCAGGTAGTCGATGCTGCCCGCTCAGCGCTGGGTGAAGCGTTTACTCGTTTTGTGCCAGGACATCCGATTGCCGGTACTGAAAAAAGCGGGCCATCGGCCGCACTTGCTGAACTGTATCAGCAGCATCGTGTGGTATTAACGCCAGTGGCTGAAACGGATAAATCTGCACTGGAGAGGGTACGCCACATGTGGCAGCAAGCGGGCGCCGATGTGTTTGAGATGACCATAGAGCATCACGATTCAATATTGGCTGCGACCAGCCATCTTCCGCATTTATTAGCATTTAATTTAGTCAACCAGTTAGCACAGCGTGAGGATTGTGATGAAGTATTACGGTATGCTGCTGGCGGATTTCGGGATTTTTCCCGGATTGCATCCAGTGATGCCGTGATGTGGCGGGATATTTGTCTGGGTAATCGCAGCGCTATATTGGAGTTATTACAGCAATATCGTGGCGGGCTGGATTTAATCGAAAAAGCCATTCGTGAAGATGATGGCAACTACCTTATTGATATTTTCGGTCGAGCAAAGCAGGCCAGAGACACCCGTTTTGCGGAGCCGGGTCTTAAAGATAACAGCGAAGTGTAAATTGTGGGAGTGAACAACAGCGTGAGTGGGCAACAAAATCATAAGTTTGTGGTACAAGCCGGCGGTCAGTTAACGGGCACATTCCGGGTGCCTGGCGATAAGTCGATTTCGCACCGTTCTATTATGTTGGGCTCACTGGCGGAAGGCGTCACAGAAGTGACCGGCTTTCTGGAAGGCGAGGATGCGTTAGCCACCATCGCAGCATTTCGTGCCATGGGCGTAAAAATTGATGGTCCTGATAAGGGGAAAGTGCTGGTTCATGGTGTCGGTATGCAGGGGTTACAGGCACCAGATAAAGATGTTTACCTTGGTAATTCCGGCACCTCGATTCGCTTATTAAGTGGGTTGCTGGCCGGGCAGCCATTCAATGTAAGGATGACGGGCGATTCATCGCTGTCGAGTCGCCCAATGCGCCGTGTTACTGACCCCTTGGCGCTGATGGGCGCCCGAATCGACAGTGTTGAGGGCAAACCACCGCTGACCATTCATGGTGGTCATCACTTAACGGCTATCGACTACCAGCTGCCAATGGCCAGTGCTCAGGTGAAATCCTGCCTGTTGCTTGCCGGTATGTATGCTGAAGGCACCACTACCATTACAGAACCTGCCCCGACACGTGATCATACTGAGCGTATGCTGCAGGGAATGGGATATCCGGTAGCGATAAAGGGTAACCGGGTCCAAATTGAGGGGGGCGGAAAACTAACAGCAACCAAGATTGATGTGCCTGCGGATATCTCATCGGCCACCTTTTTTATAATTGGCGCTGCGATTGCTCCAGGCTCAGATATTACGCTGCAACATGTTGGCATTAACCCGACTCGTATCGGCGTTATCAATATCCTGCGGTTGATGGGAGCCGATATTACGTTGTCGAACGAGGCGGTGACAGGCGGGGAGCCGGTGGCTGATATTCGGGTACGCTATGCGCCGTTGAAGGGGATTAACATTCCCGAAGATCAAGTGCCGCTGGCGATTGATGAGTTTCCCGCGTTATTTGTGGCAGCAGCTTGTGCAGAAGGTCGCACAGTGTTGACAGGGGCTGAAGAGTTGCGAGTTAAAGAAAGTGATCGCATTCAAGTGATGGCCGAAGGCCTGCAAACATTAGGCATCGACGCCAAACCAACTGCGGATGGCATGGTTATCAATGGCGGTGTCATCGGCAGTGGTGAAGTAAATGGTCATGGCGATCACCGGATTGCTATGTCATTTGCAATGGCTGCCTTGCAGGCTGGAGGGGCGATTCACATTAACGATTGTGCCAATGTGGCGACATCTTTTCCGAACTTTGTTGAATTGGCCGTTTCCTGCGGTTTAAAAATAGATGCCATTGATGAGTGATATACCGGTATTAACGATTGACGGTCCCAGTGGCTCCGGTAAAGGAACACTGGCACAACGAATGGCGGAAAAGTTGGGTTGGCATTATCTGGATAGTGGTGCCATTTATCGGGTATTAGCGTTAGCTGCATTGAGACATGCTATCGATTTAACCGATGAACGCGCCTTGACCGTGCTGGCTGAGAAATTGAATGTACAGTTCCTGCTGGCTCAAGGCCAGTTGCAGGTCATGCTGGAAGACATTGATGTATCGCTGTTGATCCGCTCTGAACAAGCGGGCAATGCGGCCTCAAAAGTGGCTGCACTTCCGGCAGTAAGAGTGGCGTTATTGCAACGACAGCGTGACTTTCGTCAAGCTCCAGGATTGGTCACAGATGGCCGGGATATGGGGACGGTGGTGTTCCCGGATGCGCCATTTAAAGTATTTTTGACTGCCAGCGTTGAGGTGCGCGCACAGAGGCGCTATAAGCAGTTGAAAGAGAAAGGAATTGGTAGTAACCTTTCCGCTCTCGTAGCCGAAATATCCGAACGTGATGAACGGGATACACAGCGGCAGGTCGCACCACTGCGACCTGCCGCTGATGCTGTTATTCTGGACTCGACACAGCTGGGAATTGAGGCCGTTGTAGAAAAAGTCAGCGCATTAATTGGCTGAAATTTTGGTGGCTTGTTTGGCAAGACTGAACGGGTTTTTTTGTTAACTCCTGCATTTGCAGGACTAATGGGCGATTCTGCTGATTTTTATTCAGGGCAGGATCAAGGATATTTATAATGAGCGAAAGCTTTGCTGATCTCTTTGAAGAGAGTCTAAACGCTACACCAATGCAACCAGGAAAAATTGTCACCGGTACGGTAGTCAATGTTGGTTCTGATGTTGTGATGGTCAACGCAGGTCTGAAATCTGAAGGCGCTATTCCAGTTGCCGAATTCATGAACGAGAAAGGTGAAATCACCGTTTCCGTTGGTGATTTGGTCGATGTGTCTCTGGAAACACTTGAAGATGGTTTTGGTGCCACACAGCTGTCCCGTGAAAAAGCCAAAGCGGCTGAAGCATGGATCCGTCTGGAACACGCATTTGAAGCTAATGAAACGGTGATGGGTATTATTTCCGGCAAGGTCAAAGGTGGCTTTACCGTTGAACTGGAAAATATCCGTGCATTCCTGCCGGGCTCACTGGTTGATGTACGCCCGATTCGTGACACCTCACACCTTGAAGGTAAAGAGCTTGAGTTCAAACTCATCAAGCTGGATCGCCCACGCAATAATATTGTGGTTTCTCGTCGTGCCATTATGGAAGCTGAGAACAGTGTTGAGCGTGAAGCACTTCTGGAAACACTGGAAGAAGGCAAAGTGGTTAAAGGTATCGTGAAGAACCTGACAGACTACGGTGCGTTTGTTGATCTCGGCGGTATTGACGGCTTGCTGCATATCACCGATATGGCCTGGAAGCGTGTAAAACATCCTTCGGAAGTTGTAGCTATCGGTGATGAAATTGATGTTCAGGTTCTTAAGTTTGATAAAGAACGCGAACGTGTTTCACTGGGACTGAAGCAACTGGGCGATGATCCGTGGAAAGATATTGCACGTCGTTACCCGAACAGCACCCGTATTCAGGGTAAAGTAACCAATATTGCAGATTATGGCTGCTTTGTTGAAATTGAAGACGGTGTTGAAGGTTTGGTTCACATGTCTGAAATGGACTGGACCAACAAGAACGTACATCCTTCCAAACTGGTTACCTTGGGTGATGAAGTTGAAGTGATGGTTCTTGATATCGATGCTGAGCGTCGCCGTATTTCATTGGGCATCAAGCAGTGTCAGACCAATCCTTGGGAAGAGTTCTCAATGACTCACAACAAAGGTGATAAAGTCAGCGGCGCTATCAAATCAATTACCGACTTCGGTATCTTTATCGGGCTGGATGGCGGCATTGATGGCTTAATCCACCTGTCAGATATCTCTTGGGAAGAAGAAAACGAAGAATTAATTCGTGACTTCAAGAAAGGTGATGATGTTGAAGCCGTTGTACTGGCCATTGACCCGGAACGTGAGCGTATTTCTCTGGGCATTAAACAGTTGCAGGACGATCCTTTCTCAGCGTATCTATCTGAAAACCCGCGTGGATCTATCGTCAGTGGTAAAGTGATTGACGTTGACGCTAAAGGTGCGACTGTAGAGTTGGCTGAAGGTGTGGAAGGTTACATCCGTGTAGCTGATATTGCCCGTGAGCGGATTGAAGATGCCAGCAAAGTGCTGAATGTTGGTGACGAGGTTGAAGCCAAGTTTACCGGCATGTCGCGTAAAGATCGTACGTTGACACTGTCTATCAAAGCCAAGGATGATCAGGAAGAATCTGAAGCCGTGAAAGAGTACAGCAACGTCAGTTCCGGCAACACCACTCTAGGTGACCTGCTGAAAGAACAAATGAATCAGAAAGATAGCTGATCTGGATCATTGATGAGCATCCGGCATCTGCCGGATGCTTGTTCTTCAATTGTTTGTACTACTTGTCTTAATCATGAGGCATGGCGAGAGGTCTACGGCCGGGAATATAGGAAATTATGACCAAATCCGATTTGATAGAAATATTATCTGAAAAACAATCTCTATTGAATTACCGAGATGTTGAACTAGCTGTAAAGTTAATTCTTGAACAGATGAGTGATTCTCTTTCTCGCGGTGATCGTATTGAAATCAGAGGTTTCGGCAGCTTCACCCTGCATCATCGTCCACCAAGAATCGGGCGTAATCCAAAAAGTGGTGAATCCGTAAAACTTGAAGAAAAGTATGTACCGCATTTCAAGCCAGGGAAAGAACTACGTGATCGCGTAAATGATTCTGCTGGTCTTCAGTAATGAAAATTAGTCAGGAAGCCGTTACCGACGTATTGGTAATAAAGAGTTATGGTGACGGCTTTCTACTAGTTCAACCTCCGCAACAACTCCCACAAAAAATCACACAAAACTGCATTATTACGCCAGACGGTCTTGTACTGGAGCTGGATTTTGATGCCATCGTTGAAACGGCCGACAACGTTCAACTTGAACATATTCAGCTGCTGCAGCCGGATGTTATCATTCTGGTAAATGAGGCAGGAATTACACCGGAAACGCAGAGATTGGCTGCAAACTTTGCTGAAATTGGCATCGCAATGGAAACTATGCTGTTGGGACCTGCCTGCCGAACATATAACTTATTGTTAACAGAGGGAAGGAAGCCCGTTTTATTGGCGCGTTTTTAGCTGGATTGCGGCTAAATGCTGGAATGATAAGAGCAGTCTGTGATAATAACCTTATAATGATTGTGGTTTAAGTGGTTGTTTTTTATGGTGATTGCCATGGCCTCAACCTGTGTTGCTAGCGGTCAATACTTGACCCCCCCCGGTGAAGTCAGGAAAATTCTCCTGTTATACAGTTGCTCGGGTAATGCAAAAACTTCGGAAAAGTTAACCTACTTTGATCCAGGTCAGCAGTTTGAAACCACCATCAGTACGGTTTTGCGGTAAAATGCTGGGGCTTTGTGTATAAATTTGGGTTCTGTTTCTGCAGGTCAGAAAACAGTGAAAGAGTTTTCATGAAAAAAAAGGTGTGATCGCGATGCAGGCGAAACAACAATACAACTTAGAGGTGGTCAAGTGGTTTGCCTATATGGCATGTATCTATTTGGTCATTGGAACCGGTGTTGGGGTATTTGTTGCCTCACAGTTAGCCTGGCCAGATCTGAACTTTGATAATCCGTACATTAGCTTTGGCCGGTTACGTTCTGTACATACTAATATGGTTATTTATGCATTTGGTGGATCAACATTAATTGCCACAGCCTACTACGTTGTTCAACGCACCTCAGGCGTTAGGCTCTGGAGTGACAAGCTGGCATGGTTCACTTTCTGGGGATGGAATCTGGTCATCCTCGGCGCGCTTATCACCTTACCTTTAGGCTTAACACAGTCAAAAGAATATGCTGAGCTGGAGTGGCCACTGGATATTTTGCTTGCGGTTGTCTGGGTCACCTATATGTTCAACTTCATTATGACGTTGTCAATTCGCAAAGTGTCGCATATCTACGTCGCTAACTGGTTCTTCCTGTCCATGATGATTATGATTACCTATCTTCATGTGGTGAATAGTTTGTCGATTCCGGTCAGTATGTGGAAATCCTATTCCATTTTTTCCGGTGTTCAAGATGCAATGATTCAATGGTGGTGGGGACATAATGCTGTTGGCTTCTTCTTGACAGCTGGCTTCCTTGGCATCATGTACTACTTCGTACCGAAACAGGCAAATCGTCCTGTCTATTCATACCGTTTATCGGTTATCCATTTCTGGGCGCTGATATTTGGTTATGTATGGTTAGGTGCGCATCATCTGCAATATACGGCATTACCAGACTGGACCGGTTCGCTAGGTGCAGCAATTTCACTGGCCATGATCATTCCTTCCTGGGGTGGTGCATTAAACGGTATGTTCACGTTAAGTGGTGCTTGGGACAAGTTGCGTACTGACTATATCCTGCGTTTCCTCATCGTTTCCCTGGCTTTCTATGCAATGTCTACCTTTGAAGGACCGGTTATGGCTTCTAAGACGGTTAATGCTTTGTCGCATTACACTGACTGGACCATCGGCCATGTTCATGCCGGTGCTTTGGGCTGGGTTGCAATGGTATCGATCGGTGCGCTGTACCACATGGTTGAGCGGATGTGGGGAACCACGATGTATTCTGTGAAACTGGTGAATTTGCACTTCTGGATGGCAACAATCGGTACTGCTGTTTATATTACGGCTATGTGGGTATCCGGTATTATGCAAGGCTTGATGTGGCGTGCTTATGATGAGTATGGAAATCTGGCATACACTTTTGTCGAGTCGGTGGCTCAGATGCATCCATATTATGCGATGCGTGCAATTGGTGGACTGATTTTCTTCCTAGGTGCGGTTATCATGTTGTTTAACGTGACAGTCACTATTCGCCGCGCGATTGCACAACCATCTGCCGAAATGGCAACTGCAGCGAATATTTGAGGGTATCAGCATGGCAAAAAAATCTAACAAACGTATCAGTTTTCAAGAGTGGGTGGAACAAAATGTCTGGGGGCTGGTGCTGGCAACTGCGCTGGTCGTTTCAGTCGGCGGTATCGTAGAAATTGTACCGTTGTTCTATTTACAGAATACTTTTGAGGATGATGTTTTCCCTGAGTATGAAGAGCTGCAAGGCGTTCGCCCTTATACTGCATTAGAGCTGGCTGGACGGGATATCTATCAACGTGAAGGCTGTTATTTATGCCACTCACAGATGGTACGGCCTTTCCGTGATGAGAAAGATCGTTATGGCCATTATTCATTGGCTGTTGAGTCGAAATATGATCATCCTTTCCAGTGGGGTTCCAAGCGCACAGGTCCCGACTTGGCGCGTGTCGGCGGCAAGTATTCTGATGCATGGCATATACAGCATTTGCGCGATCCACGCTCTGTCGTTCCAGAATCTGTCATGCCTCGATACCCTTGGCTGGATAAAGCAACTATTGATGGTGAAGGTATGATTAAACGTCTGAAAGCCATGAAAGTACTGGGCGTACCTTACACTGATGATCAAATCAGAGGGGCTGCAGAGGCTGTTGAAGGCAAAACAGAGATGCAGGCGCTGGTTGCTTACTTACAGGTGCTTGGCACGATGATTCAGTTCGAGCCAGGTAGAGATTACCGTGAGTAATTTCTTGTCTTACTTTGAGACAAACTGGTCTGCCATGACCGCAAGTGATTGGGTAGGTACGATACTGACGGTTGTTATTTTCTTATTAATGTTTGGTATGTATTTCTGGGCTTTACGACCCAAAAATAAAGAAAAGCTTGAATCGCATCGTGACTTGCCACTGAGAGACGACAAGATAAAATCGGAGAAGAATGATGGCTGATAACAATAAAAACCCGCATGAATGTCCAGATACTGGTCACTCATGGGACGGTATCAAAGAGTTGACCAACCCACCTCCCTTATGGTGGACGATTGCGCTGTATCTGAGTGGTCTTTTGGTACTAGTTTATTTTATTTTATATCCATCATTACCGTTGGTAACCGGTAATACCACAGGCCTTTTGGGGTGGACTCAAATTAAAGAGTACAAAGAGGATTTGGCAAAAATTGAATCAATCCGAGCTCCTTTTGAAGAGCGTATTGCTGAAATGTCAGCTGAAGATATTCTTGCTGATGATGAGCTGCTTCGTTATGTAATTGGTTCGACAAAAGTACTTTATGGCGATAACTGTGCTGCCTGCCATGGAACAGGTGGAAATCCTCCAGCAGGTTCAGGTTATCCAATACTGGCAGATGACGATTGGTTGTATGGCGGTTCGGTAAATAAAATTATTGAAACGGTAGCAAAAGGACGCCAAGGCATGATGCTTGCTCATGCTGAGTTGTTGACCGAAGAAGAAGCTGATGGTCTCGTTGACTTTGTTATTAACAGTGCCAATGGTGAAGCGACAGAAGCACAATGGAAACTCTATAATGAAAAAGGTTGTGTTGCTTGTCATGGTGCTGATGCCAAAG
>CANRLD010000043.1 GCA_947631375.1 uncultured Methylophaga sp.
GTAAACGGGTGATGCAACGCATACCAGCGCTGGGTTTTGTCGTCCCATTCAAACATCGGAAACTCGACGACCCATAACGGACGCCAACCACGCTCCACCATATTCAGATCATGGCCAATTTTGACTCGTAAAGCGCCCAATGATTCATTTACGATGGAGGTTTTATCCGCTCCGAAGAAAATCAGGTCACCCGTGACTGCACCGGTTCTTTGTAAAATCCCTTCAACTACGGCATCTGGCAGGAATTTCAAAATCGGCGATTGCAGACCTTCGCGACCGGCTTGCAGATCATTGACCTTGATATAAGCCAATCCTTTCGCGCCATAAATACTGACGTATTTGGTGTAATCATCAATTTCTTTGCGACTGAGCGCATTGCCCCCTGGAATACGCAATGCCGCAACACGACCATTTTTATCATTTGCCGGTCCCGAGAAAACGTTGAAATCAACTGCTTGCATCAGGTCGCTGACATCCACCAATTCCAGCGCAATCCGCAGATCAGGCTTGTCACTGCCGTAACGATCCATTGCTTCCGCATACGTCATGCGAGGGAAAGGATTGGGCAGTGCTTGTCCCAATACATTGGCAAACAAGTCACGGATCATTTCTTCCATCAACTGCATCAAATCCTCTTCTTCAACAAAGGAGGTTTCAATGTCCAGCTGAGTGAACTCCGGTTGCCGGTCGGCACGCAAATCTTCATCGCGAAAACAACGCACAACCTGGTAGTAGCGATCCATTCCCGCCACCATCAGCAGCTGTTTGAACAGTTGTGGTGATTGCGGCAGAGCAAAAAAATCGCCCGGATGTGTCCGGCTGGGAACCAGGTAATCACGCGCACCTTCAGGCGTCGCTTTGGTCAGGATAGGCGTTTCAATATCCATAAAGCCATGATTATCCAGATACTGGCGTAACTGCCGGGTAATCAAGGAACGGAATCGCAGCTTTTGCAGCATTTCCGGGCGACGCAAATCAATATAGCGATGACGCAGTCGGATATCTTCATTAACCTCAGCCTGTTCAGTCAATGGAAAAGGTGGTGTTTCCGAGCTGTTGAGAATCGTGACACGTTTGGCAATGATCTCAATTTTTCCGCTTTTTAATTCGGGGTTTTCGCTACCGGCAGGACGCGGATTCACAACGCCCTCGATCTGCAATACATATTCACTGCGAACTTTCTCAGCAACCGCAAAGCTGTCAGCATCTTCCGGATTGCATACAACCTGCACCAGACCTTCGCGATCACGCAGATCAATAAAGATGACCCCACCATGATCCCGACGCCGGTGCATCCAGCCTGCGACTGTTACCGTTTGTTCAACCAAAGATTCGTTTACATCGCCGCAGTAATGGCTACGCATAATTATTCCAACATTCCAAAAAATTCTGATTAATACTGCACCCCGACGTTAGCCGGAATGCCCAAAAACTATCTATGACCCGAAAGCACTCGCGCGTTTCGTTTACGCCAAATCCCAAACACATCAGGCGTTAATGTGAACACCCGGCTCCACAGGTATGCCCCGAACTGGTGGCACCTTCTGAATTCCCGGAGTCAGCAAGATTTCGCTTCGCTCCCGATTTAAAATCGGTTTCATACCAGCCTTCTCCTTTCAGGCGAAAACCGGCCGCCGAAATTAACTTTTTCAGCTGAGGCTTATGGCATTGAGGACAATCCACTAAAGCATCATCACTAATTTTCTGCAACGCTTCAAAATAATGGTCACAGGCATCACAGCGATATTCATAAAATGGCATGATGTTACTCCCAAAATAAATCAACAAAACAACGCTGCTACCTAAAGTGCGGCAATAAAAACAGGCTTCAAGCCCTAAACCTGTCGATTATACCGAATATTTATTATGTTCGGTCTTAGGCACGCATCAATTTTACGCTCAAAAAGCGCTTCTCAGTAGGAAGTTTACCTCACCGCCAGTTACTGCCATGTCTTTTCAAGATATAGCGGGTTGGGAAAAACATCCTGCGGCATTTAACATATTTTTCCTGAATAACCATAGACATATTCGGCAATTTGCCAGTATAGTTGCTCCTTTTTGTGCTGCCATTGCCAAGAAAATTGTGTGGAAAACCACGCGCCATAGTATGTTCAGTGTCTGTTCAGCTTCATTATGGGAGACTGGCACCGCATTGAGGCAAATAACCCAAATTTAGAGAGGATATATTCATGAAATATGGTAAAACGCTGATCGCCGCTGCATTTGGTGCAGCATCTTTGTTCTCTGCGGCTGCGATGGCTGAAAATCACGTCGTAGACGCACAACTGACTGCGTTTGATCCCCTGGTCGTTAAAATTGCTCCAGGTGATACCGTTTCCTGGCGGAATATGAACGGCCACCTTGTTAACACCACCTTTATTGACAGCAGCGGTGAACATCACTACCTCCCTGAAGGTGCTGAAGGTTTCACTTCTGTTATGGGTGAAAACTTTCAAACCCAGCCACTGACAGTCGAAGGGGTTTATCTCTACAAATGTGATCCACATTGGGGAGCTGGTATGGGTGGCGCGATTATTGTAGGCGAACCATCTAACCTCCAGGAAATTGTTGACTCCAAGCCTAAAGGTGCCCTGAGACGCTTGGTGAAAAAAGTCGAGCAAGCTGTAGCCGAGTAATTTCACGCACAGTTAAAGCACCTAAAAAGCCCGCATGCAGAATGCGGGCTTTTTTGATCCAAACGTGCTCGACTATGCTAAAATCTGTTGGTTTTTATCGGCAATCTCAAGACATTGATGTTCTGCTGGATTCATTATTAAACAATATCTCAGGGGATCTTCATCTGATGAGCAACTCTATAGATACTAGCAAAAGACGGTTTTTGTCTGCCGCAGCTAGTGTAGTAGGCGGTGCTGGTGTGGTGGCTGTTGCCATTCCTTTTGTATCATCCATCGCACCCAGTGCGAAAGCTGAAGCAGCAGGCGCTCCCGTACAAATTGATATTAGCCAGTTGGAGCCGGGCCAATTACTCACTGTAGAATGGCGTGGTAAACCGGTCTGGGTTTTTCGTCGCAGTGCAGAAGTATTAAAAGATCTGGCTTCATTAACCAGTGAACTACGCGATCCCCAAAGCCAACAAGAGCAGCAACCAGCGTACGCGCAAAACGAGACCCGCTCTATTCGTGAAGATCTTATGGTCATGGTGGGAATCTGCACCCACTTAGGCTGCTCCCCGACCTACCGTCCGGAAATTGCACCTAACGATTTAGGCGCGGATTGGAAAGGTGGCTTTTTCTGCCCATGCCATGGCTCCCGCTTTGACCTTGCCGGCCGTGTATACCAAGGCGTTCCCGCCCCGACAAATCTCGAAGTCCCCCCTTACCATTTCCAGGGCGACAATACTGTTATTGTTGGTGAAGATGCTCAAGGAGCTGCCTAATGTCTATGATGGATTGGATTGATGCGCGTTTTCCTGCCACAAAAATGTGGAAAGAGCATCTGTCGGAATATTACGCGCCAAAAAACTTTAACTTCTGGTATTTCTTCGGTTCACTCGCCTTATTAATACTGGTACTGCAAATTGTTACCGGCATCTTTTTAACGATGAACTACAAGCCCGATGCAGAGCTGGCCTTTGCTTCGGTTGAATACATCATGCGTGATGTCCAGTGGGGATGGCTGATTCGTTATCTGCACTCCACAGGCGCATCGGCTTTCTTTATTGTTATTTACCTGCATATGTTCCGCGGTCTGTTATATGGCTCGTATAAACAACCTCGCGAACTGGTGTGGATTTTCGGCATGCTGCTTTATGTGGTGCTGATGGCAGAAGCCTTTATGGGCTACCTGTTACCATGGGGACAAATGTCCTACTGGGGCGCTCAAGTCATCATCTCGCTATTTGGCGCTCTGCCTGTCATTGGTGAAGATCTTGCTCTGTGGATTCGTGGTGACTATGTCGTCGCCGATGCTACCTTGAATCGTTTCTTTGCTTTTCATGTGATTGCTCTGCCTATTGTGTTGCTGGGGCTGGTAGTGGCACATATTCTGGCATTGCATGAAGTTGGTTCCAACAACCCGGATGGCATCGAAATCAAGCAAACTAAAGATAAAAATGGCAAACCTTTGGATGGCATCCCCTTCCATCCTTACTACAGTGTTAAGGATCTGGTCGGTGTCGTAGTGTTTTTATTTGTTTTCTCGCTGGTACTGTTCTATATGCCAGAATTTGGTGGCTGGTTCCTGGAGAAAGATAACTTCGTTCCTGCCGATCCATTAAAAACACCGGAACATATTGTACCTTTATGGTACTTCACACCGTTTTACGCCATTCTACGGGCAGTTCCGGATAAGCTGATGGGGGTTATTGCGATGGGACTGGCAATTGTCATGCTGTTCCTGTTGCCTTGGCTGGATCGCAGTAAAACCCGCTCCATTCGTTATCGCGGGCCCTATTTCCGTACAGCCTTGACCATCTTCGTCATCAGTTTTGTTGCACTGGGTTACTTAGGTACCCAACCGGCAACTTCGCTTTACACTTTGCTGGCTCAGATATTTACTGTGCTCTATTTCGCATTCTTTATTCTGATGCCTGTATACACCAAACTTGACAAAGATAAACCTGTGCCAGAAAGGGTGACGTACAAATGAGAAACCTGATTTTTGCTAGCCTCGTTTCAGTATTCAGCTTCACAGCAACGCTCGCTATTGCCGCAGGACCGTCTTCAAAACTGGATACGGTTGATATTGATCTGACCGACAAAGCGTCACTGCAGCGCGGCGCACACACCTTTATGAACTATTGCCTAAGCTGTCATAGCGCCTCACTGATGCGTTATAACCGTATGGCAAAGGATCTCGGTCTTACTGAGGCGCAGGTTTTGCAAAACCTAATGTTCACTACCGATAAAGTCGGCGACACTATGCAAATCGCGATGCGCGCCGAAGATGCCAAACGCTGGTTTGGCGTTGCACCACCGGACTTGTCTGTTATTGCCCGTGCCCGGGGTACCGATTGGTTATATACCTATTTGCGCACATTCTATCTGGATGATAGCCGTCCAATGGGAACCAATAACCTGGCATTCCAAGATGTCGGGATGCCGCATATTTTGTGGGAACAGCAAGGTTATACTTCGTTGAATGATTCGGGCCAGCTTCACCTGACATCCGAAGGTCAATTAACACCGCGTCAATACGATGCAATGAGCCGGGATTTAGTTAACTTTCTTGCTTATATCAGTGAGCCTTCCAAATTACAGCGCTTAGCGCTGGGAAAATGGGTGCTACTGTATCTCGCCTTCTTTTTTGTCATTGCTTATGCACTGAAAAAAGCTTACTGGAAAGACGTTCATTGACGCAGATCTCCAACTACCATGCAGTATAAATGACCACTCGTAATCGTAAATCGCTGATGACATTGTACTCCGACGTACAATGTCCATTCAGTCATCAGGCCCGCATCGTCATTCAGGAAAAGCAAATTGACTGCGAAATCATTGATCTTGTAGAGGGTCACTGGCCTGAGGAAGTTGCTTCAGCAAATCCTTATTCTTATGGCCCAACCTTGTTCGACCGCGATATTGTCGTGTTTCAGCCGCGGATCATCATGGAATACCTCGATGAGCGATTCCCGCATCCTCCCTTGATGCCAAATGATCCAGGGGCTCGCGCGCAATTGCGCTTGATGCTGCATCGTTTTGAAACCGACTGGTTTTCCATGTGGCAGCAAATGACCGGCCGTGAAAAAGCAGCCTCCAGAAAAGTCAAAAAAACCTTACAAGAAGATTTAACCGTACTTGCTCCGCTATTTGAGCAATATACCTTTCTGTTAAGCGATGAATTTTCGTTGATGGACTGTTACATCGCCCCATTATTATGGCGCTTGCCACACTTGGGTATTAAGTTACCTGACTCTGCCAAGGCGATTGAACACTATGCACTACGTGTGTTTCAACGAGAAGCATTTCAGGCCAGTTTGACGCCCACTGAGAGAGGTATGCGGTCATGAGTATGTCATCACAAAAGCCCTATCTGATTAGAGCCATCTACCAGTGGTTGCTCGATAATAATTGCACCCCTTATCTGCTGGTAAACACATCTTATCCGGATGTTATCGTTCCCGAGCAATATATCCAGGATAATCGAATCGTACTGAACCTTGCTCCTGACGCAATTGATGGACTGAATATGGATAATGACTGGGTCAGCTTTTCTGCGCGTTTTTCCGGCAAAGCAATAGATTTATTTATTCCGACAATCTCTATTCAAGCCATCTACGGTAAAGAGAACAATCAAGGCATGTTTTTTCCGGAAGAAGATCATCCTGAGCCACCAGAGCCGGATAAGGAAACAAAGCCGGAAATTAAAAAAAGCAGCGGAAAACCAGCATTGAAACTGGTTAAGTGACTACAGCTTATGTTTTCCCATGCGGTAACGCATTGCCATACGTGTAAGCCCAATCAGTCTTGCTGCCCGCGAGACATTCCCCCCGCTACGTGCCAGAGCAGACTCCAGTAAATACTTCTCAACCTGTTCCAGACTCATCTGTTCCAGCTCATGCAACCCTTGGGTGGAGCTGTTATTTTCAGAGAAAGAGCGTAGCAGTAAGTCTTCAAACGCAATCACCCCATGCTTACAGAGCATCACGGCTCGTTCCAGCACATTTTCCAGTTCACGAATATTGCCAGGCCACTGATATTGCTGCATTTGTCGCATGGCTTCGTAGTCCAGTCGCGGTTGTTCCACCGCATAACGCTTGGCGAACTGCTCGATAAAAAACTGGGCTAACTCAGCAATATCCTGCTGTCTTTGTCGTAATGGCGGCAGCTTTATCTCCACTACATTTAAGCGGAAATATAAATCTGCTCTAAAGGTTCCGGCAGCGACCAGCTGATGCAAGTCGCGAGTGGTAGACACAATGACGTGCGCGGTTACTGGAATTTCCCTGGTTGAGCCAAGTCTTCTCAGTTGCCGACGCTCAATAACGTTGAGTAACTTGGTCTGTGCTGACAACGACAACTCAGCAATTTCGTCCAGAAACAGCGTACCGTCTTCGGCAACTTCAATTAAGCCGGGACGGCTCTGCATCTCGCCATCAAGCAGTGTCGTCTGCTGGCCAAACAATTCTGTTTCAGCAGCTGCCTCAGGAATAGCTGCGCAATCGACGTGCACAAATGGTCGATCATGCCAAAGGCTGATTTGATGGAAATAGCGCGCCATAATCCCTTTGCCACTACCGGTTTCTCCCGTTAACAACACAACCGGCGTCGTATCTTTGTTTTTATCCATCAATAACGCAAGCCGCTTGGCCTGTTCACGCAGCAACGTTATTTCCGGGCTGCTACCAATCAAATTAACTGGCTGAGACGCCTGTTGATCACGTTGCTGTGAATAGGTTAACTGGCGACGCACTCTATGGGTATCAATGACTTTATTGATCGTCAGCATAAGTTCATCAAGATCAACCGGCTTTTTGAGATAATCCGACGCGCCAAATTTCATTGCATTGACGGCATCTTCCAGCTCACCGTAAGCCGTCATCACAATAACGGGAAGGTTATGTAATGGATGATCGTCCTGACGAATTTCAGCCAGCAAATCCAGTCCATTTCCATCGGGTAAACGGACATCCAGCAGCAACACATCCGGTGTATCATTTATCAGCAGCTGTCGGCCTTCACCGATATTGTTCGCAATGGTTGCCTGATGTCCTTCCCGCTGTAACCGGCGCAACACAGATTTGGCGAACAGGCCTTCGTCTTCGATCAATAAAAAATTCAACATACAGTTTCCTGCTGAGCTGATGCCGCCTGCTCTACCGGCAAGGACAGCGTTACACGCGCGCCACCATAGCGATGATTGCTGAACAGCAGCTCACCATGATGTTGTTTTATCACTTTTTCAGCAAACGGTATTCCCAGACCACAATTCAGTTTTTTATGCAGCTGGCTCCTGTCCGACAACTTCTGATCGACAAAGCCAGCGCCTTGATCGTCAATCAACAGCCCTGCCTGTTGCTCCGTTTGCCAGTATTCAATTTCGATATCAGCACCGTCAGGCGATGCTTCAATCGCATTTTGGATCAAGTTAAATAGTGCCTGTTCCATCAAACTCATATCCACCGCAAGTTGATGGAGTGTTTTCATCTCCCAACCTCGCCGGATAAGCTGAATATTTTTTTCCTTAAGCTGTAACGTTATCAGCGACAACGCATTATCTACCAAGGCTGGCAAGGTCGTCGGCATAAAATGTGGCTTTAACGGATGCAAATAGATTAATAACGACGTCACCCAGTTTTCCAACCGGTCGACGGCGATAATAATATCTTTCAATACCAGCCTGCTTGCTGCATCAGCCACATCAATGGATACCTGCGCAGCGGCCCGGATACCAGCTAATGGATTGCGTATATTATGGGCAACCAGTGGTACCAGCTCGCCTAACGCAGCCTGTTTTTTTGTCTCGATTAATTTATCACGACTGTTGGCCAGCCCATCGGCCATGGTATTAATGGCTTGCGAGAGACGCTGTAGCTCATCAACACCGGTCAGCGGTATGTGATGATTAAAATCACCCGTGCTGATGATTTTTGCACCTTTGGTAACATCACGTAATGGTGCCAGCATATTTTTTCTGACAAACCATTTGGAAATGCTGAGCAACATTAAGGCAAGAAACACTGGCAGCGCTTCAGACAACAGCATTTTACCGAACATACGTTCTTCCGAATCGGTCAGTTGCTGCTGTTGTTGTTGCAAATAATTTTCCAAGTCAGTGAAAACCATTTCCAGCTGCCTGAAGGTTTGTTGTTCGAGCTGCTCATCCAGCCATTGCACATCTTCGATATTCAGCTCATCTGCTACCAGAAAACGGCTGGTTTCCTGGTAAAACCTGTCGTAGCTATGCTCAATACGGGCAATTAACACTTCTTCGGCCGGCGTTTTTACTAATATTTTTAGCTGATATAAATAATCATCTATCTGGCGACGAAATTGATAATATTCACCTTCAGCCAGTGCATCATCCAGAAAAACAACGTCAAAAACCTCTTTCAGCTGTCTATACAAATCTCCCCGTAAATGCTGTACATGCGTATTGATTGTGCTCAACCGTAATGATTCTTCAGAGCTTTTTTGCCACGCTAGCGCCCAGTTAAAACTCATCAATGCTGTCATCACGATCAACACAATAAAACTCAACTCATGGAAACGTAATGCTCCCTGAATCGACTGAAGTTTTTTTAGAGTACTTTTCATCTGGAAAAAACGGACTATAAAGTCCGTTTTTTATACCACAGTTCGCTGCACTGACTATTCCGGCTCAAACCCGGTAAACGTCACTTTTTCTTCGACCAGGATCGGCTCGCCTTCCTGCCAAGTTTTGCCATCCGGTACGATAGTTCTTATCTCGTATATTTCACCAGGGATCTCTTCTGACAAGGTGAAGATGTAATATTTTGAGGCATACAGCTTATAACGAGCATTTTTCGGGTCATGCGCATAAGGCTGCACCACGTATTGCCATGCTGGCACTTTCTTGCCGTTATAATCGACTTCAACCTGCTTTTTACTGGCTCCTTGAGCAAACGACCAACGCAATAACCGTTGGAAATACCGCCACTCGCCACCGGTCAGACGTTTCATTTCATGAACATCATATTCAAGAAACAAGACAAAAACACTGTTACCACGCTGGTCCAGCCTTGGCTGATAAGGCCGATTATGCTGGCCGGTAAAAAACTCAAAAGAAGTATCCGCCCGGCCGGTATTGCGAAGATTATTAACAAGAACATTGATGGTATCAGTACGATCTCCATCAACAAAACTGGTTTTGGAAAACTGATATTTCAGAACGCCAGGTTTATCAATATTTTTAAGATGTGCCTTATCAAATAATTCATTATTGATCTCGGACATGCCTGGCGCTGCAAAAGCTTTGCCCGCCAGCAATAGCATACATCCGAGCAAAAACACGACGTAGTTATTTGTTCTCACTGTTTGTTACCTCACGAATATTTTTATAGGTGTTATGCTTAAAGTTATATTTCAATTAATTATTTTTATTAGTTTATGACGCTACTTAATCACTTAAAAACGCTTGCTGTGTTTAGTTTCGGCATGGCCTGCATTATCGCATGCCAGCCGACAAACACTAATCGAATAATTGAAAAACACAGTCCTTACAACTACCAGGAGACCTTGCTTAATCTGGATATCGCGATCTCCGAACATAATTACCGAATTATCCATAAAAGCGATATTGGCGCCGCCATCCGTGAGCGTGGCGATGAAAGTTTTCCATTATCTGTTGTTATCAGTTTTTGCAACATTAGCTATGCCAAGGAAATGATGCTGATAAACGAACAGTTGATTAATGATATGCCTTGCATCATCACCGTTCGCGAAAGCGATAACGGCGTCATTATCGGCACCCGGCTGATGGATGAACAGATCGATAATAAACAGCAGGCAGAGTTTGCCAAACGTATTAATGACAACCTGATAAAAATAATGGAGGCTACTATTCTGTAGCCCCATTACGTTTTTATAGTTAGTTACCGCCCAAGCGCTCAATCATCATCTTTATGAGTGTGCTTTGTCGGTTTCTGACTGACATTGTCCAATGACGGCAGGCCGTACTCGGCAATAATGGCGGTGATTTCATCCTGATGTTTTTCAATGAACTGATTTAACAATGCATTCCATGATTTATTGCTGCGACGTGTTCCCATGCCAAAACTGAACACATAATCCTGCCCCAACTCATTCAGAGGATTCACCGTGATTGGCACTTCCGATATTTTCGCGTGATAGCCTGCCACCGGCCCCCACATTGGAATCACATCAATCTTGCCTTCGGCCAAGTCTCTGATTGCGCGGCCAGGTCCAGCTTCCACATCGCCACTCATCATTTGATAATATTGAATTCTGTCGCCCAGCCCCATATCAATAATCGCTTTGGTAGCAATACCGCGATCAAACAGGCCAATTTTTAAAGGACCATATTTCTCATCAATTTCTTTCAGATCGGAAAGCTTGGTGATTTCATACCCCTCACCAGAACGATAAGCGATTGACTCTATTGAGCTGAAGTATGGTTTGGTTCCCAACATAGGCCCACCGTCCTCAGGCACGCTCATTGCCACATCACACATATAACCTGCACGTTCAGGATGAGATTTGCTTATGGTATTACGCGCAAAGCCAATACGTTGCGGGAACCAGTAAAACTCCACCGGCAACCCCAGTGCTTCCCCAAGCAATTCAGCAATCTTGTTATCAAAACCTTCTTTATTTTTGTTTGAATAAGGCATGTTGTTGGGGTCAGCGCAGACTCTTAATACCTCTTGACCAGGTAAAGGTTGCAAATTTTCTGCACTCACTGCAAACGAGGCGCCCATTAGCGCTGATGTCAAGATCGCCCATTTTTGTAGTTGGATCATTCTCTCTTCCTTTATAACTTTACATGTTGGAGTAGGTGTGACATTTTCATGCCCGCTTTGTTCAAAAAAAAACCCGGCACCTTACAAAGATACCGGGTTTTTCTTGTTAACTTAAGTATATATAGAAATATACTTAATGGTCTTACAGGCTGAACACGCTCAGAACACCACCGAGGTTAGTCCAGCTGGACAGTGCTTTATACGCACCAACCGCA
>CANRLD010000044.1 GCA_947631375.1 uncultured Methylophaga sp.
TTGTTTATGTTCGGCAGTGGTCCGGTGCGAGGATTTGCAGTCGCAATGGCTGTTGGCCTGCTAACTTCCATGTTTACCTCTATTTCTTTTACCCGGTTGTTAATGGAATTACATGCCAGTCGCATGCCAAAACAGGCTGTATTAACCATTTCCGGCATTAAGGCACTGGATGCGATTGGTCAGCGTAAAATCAATTTTATGCGCGGCCGTTTCATTGGCGTTAGCCTTTCTGCCATTTTGTCACTGACAGCCATTGGTTTGTTTTTTCAGCCGGGCCTGACCCATGGCATTGATTTTAGTGGCGGCAGTGTTATCGAAGTACAGATTGCCAACACCAATGCTGAGCAATTACGGCATTTATTGCAGGACAAAGGGTTCGAACATGTGGCCATTCAGGAGTTTGGCAATACAGACTCTTTCCTCATCCGGCTGCCAATGGAAACGGCTGAACAAGTGGCAAGTGGTCAGCAGGTGGCGGAAATCAAATCTGCGATACAGTCACTTTCTGCCGACGCCAGTTTTCCCAGAGTGGAGATGGTTGGCCCTAAAGTCAGTAGCGATTTTCGCGATGCAACGATTTTAGCTATTGTATTGGCTGGCCTTGGAATTCTGGCTTACCTGTGGGTACGCTTTGAGTCGCACTTTGCTCTGGCAGCGACTATTACTATTGCACTGGATCTGACCAAAACCATTGGTTTTTTTGTGCTTGCCGGTGTTGAGTTCAATCTGACCGCCGTTGCCGCATTACTGGCATTAATTGGTTACTCGGTGAATGACAAGGTGGTGGTGTTTGACCGGGTGCGCGAAAATCTGCGTTTAACGCCGGACAAACCATTACTGGATTTGCTTAATGAAAGTATCACCTCAACATTGACCAGAACGATATTTACCTCACTGAGCACCTTTCTGGCATTGATCCCGATGGCAATTGCCGGAGGCAGCGCCGTAGCCAGTTTTGCCTTGCCGCTGTTATTCGGCATTATTATCGGTACCAGTTCATCGGTGTTTATTGCCGCTCCAATTGTGTTTTGGCTGGGACAGTGGCGGTTGCGTCAGGGACGATCACAATTACGTCCTTCTGCCGAAGAAATGCAGAAAAAGCTGGATGCCATTATGTAATCAATTCCATAGCATGGTTTCAGTCATAACCGTTGCTGGTGCGGCTCTCTCACTCGCCAGCAACGGTTTTTGTTTTGCAGCCACCGACTACAGATAATCATGTCCCGCCTTAATGCTGACAGCAGTCCCTGAATATTGCGGATTAAACCGCTTCAGCGCCAGCGGCAAAGGCATTGTAAAGCGGGGTGATTCGCAAAGTCTGTGTGACAGCGGTAGAATCCCGCGTTTAAACGTTCCCTTTTGTTTATTGGATTTCATCATGGCTCAATATGTATACAGCATGAATCGCGTTGGCAAAATCGTGCCGCCAAAACGCGAAATTTTAAAAGATATTTCCCTGTCATTTTTTCCGGGCGCCAAAATTGGCGTGCTGGGATTAAACGGTTCGGGTAAATCCACACTGCTACGCATTATGGCGGGAGTAGATCAGGATTACATCGGTGAAGCCCGGCCAATGCCGAATATGAAAGTCGGCTATTTACCGCAGGAACCCGAGCTGGATGACAGTAAAACCGTTCGCGAAATCGTTGAAGAAGCCGTTGCCGATGTCAAAGCGGCGTTGGCCGAGCTTGATGCTGTTTATGCTGCTTATGCGGAACCAGATGCTGATTTCGATGCGCTTGCCAAACGGCAGGCCGAACTGGAAAACCTGCTCACCGCGAAAGATGGTCATAATCTTGAAAACGCACTGGAACGAGCAGCCGATGCTTTACGATTGCCGCCTTGGGATACCAAAGTTGGTGTGCTATCCGGAGGTGAACGTCGCCGTGTTGCACTTTGCCGACTGCTGCTTGATCACCCTGATATGCTGCTACTCGATGAGCCGACAAACCATCTGGATGCCGAGTCCATTGCCTGGATTGAGCGGTTTTTACAGGAATACCCGGGAACCGTGGTCGCTATTACCCATGACCGCTATTTCCTTGATAATGCCGCTGGTTGGATTCTGGAGCTAGATCGCGGCCGCGGTATTCCGTATGAGGGCAATTACTCTTCCTGGCTGGAACAAAAAGAACAGCGACTGGCGCAGGAATCCAAACAGGAAGCCTCACATAACAAAGCTATTCAGGCCGAACTGGAATGGGTTCGTCAGGGAGCGAAAGGCCGTCAGGCAAAATCAAAAGCACGTTTGAAACAGTTTGAAGAAATGAATTCGCGTGAATTCCAGAAACGTAATGAAACTCAGGAAATTTATATTCCGCCTGGTCCACGTTTAGGTGACAAAGTGATTGAACTGCACAATGTGACCAAGTCTTACGGTGACAAACTGCTGTTTGAAAACCTGAGCCTGACCATTCCACCTGGTGCAATTGTCGGTATTATCGGCCCGAACGGTGCAGGTAAATCTACTTTATTCCGCATGATTACCGGCGAAGAAAAAGCAGATTCCGGCGAGATTGAAATTGGTAGTACAGTAAAACTGGCTTATGTGAACCAATCCCGGGAACTGGATGGCCAGAAAACTGTTTTTGAAGAAATTGCCGATGGTGCTGACATCATTACTGTTGGTAATTATCAGACCCCTTCTCGCGCCTATTGCGGACGGTTTAACTTTAAAGGTTCTGATCAGCAAAAATTTGTCAAAGATTTGTCAGGTGGTGAACGTAACCGTTTGCATATGGCAAAACTGTTGAAGGAAGGCGGTAATGTGTTGCTGCTGGACGAACCGACCAATGATCTGGATGTTGAAACTTTACGTGCGCTGGAAGAAGCACTGCTGGCCTTCCCTGGCTCAGCTGTGGTGATCTCGCATGATCGCTGGTTTTTGGATCGTATCTGTACGCATATCATCGCCTATGAAGGCGATTCCAGCGTGGTGTTCTTTGAAGGTAACTATAGCGATTATGCTGAGGACTACCGTAAACGCTATGGCAAAGATCACCAGCCGGAACGTATCAAATACAAACGTATGACCTAAAACTAAACGGTTGTTTTGAGGGGCTGATGCAGCGTTTCAGGCGTGCGCTCAGCCCCCAAAATACCGGCACGAATCAGGAAGTCACCAAAATGCTCATCCTGCTCACGTTGTTCGGCAAACTGCTCAAGCATCGGTTGCAATGCTGCCAGAATAGTCGCTTCATCAACATTTTCCAGATACAGACGATTCATCCGCTGACCGCTGAAATCCGCGCCAAGGTTGAGGTTATAGCGGCCAATTGCTTTACCCGTTAAGGCAATTTCGCCCAAATATGGACGGGCACAACCATTAGGGCAACCGGTGATACGAATATTAATCAACTGCTCCGGCAAGCCTATATCACTCATGATTTGTTCCAGCTTGCCAACGAAAGTTGGTAAATAACGCTCAGACTCGGCCATCGCCAGACCACAGGTCGGTAACGCCACACAGGCCATTGAGTTCAGTCTCAAGGCAGGTCGCGCAGAACCATCATCCAGTCCATACTGCTCGACCAGCTTTTCAATAATGGGCCGCTGTTCCGGACTGATATTGGCGATCACCAGATTCTGATTACAGGTCATGCGGAATTCGCCTTGGTGGACTTTGGCGATTTCTCGTAACGCTGTCCGCTCTTTTGCTTTTTCGGTGTCCGCAATACGACCACAGTTGAAATATAAGGTCAGGTTACTATGACCATTTTCACTTTCAGTCCAGCCAAATCGGTCACCATTACGCAGCAATTCGAAAGGCTTCGCTTCAGTCATTGGCTCGCCATGATACTCGGCAAACTTTTCGCCAAACCATTCCATGCCGTGATCATCAATGGTGTATTTAAAGCGTGCATGCGCCCTGTTCTCGCGATCACCGAAATCACGTTGAATTGCGGCAATTGCCTCACAGGCGTCAACGATACGATCCGCTGGCACAAACCCGGCAACGGTTGCCAGACGTGGGTAAGTTGCTGGCTCGCCATAGGTCAGTCCCATACCGCCACCAACCGCAACGTTAAAACCAATCAGTTTTTCGTTTTCAATAATGGCAATAAGACCAATATCATTCGCCAGAACATCGCTATCATTTTCCGGTGGAACGGCAATGGCAATTTTGAATTTACGCGGCATGTACTGCTCACCGTAAAAAGGCTCTTCAGACTTGCCGGGTTGATATACGCATTCCTCGCCCAGCCAGATTTCTGCATAGGAAGAAGATTGCCAACACAGACGCCCACTGATTGCCAGAGCCAACTGGTGTATTTCACTATGAATTGCAGATTGGTGTGGATTGACGTTGCTAATCACGTTCCGGTTAACGTCACCACACGCACCACGTGTATCTAGACCAAGTGCATCCACTTGTTGCATCAAACTACGCAGATCTTTCTTTAATACTTCATGATATTGGAAAGTCTGTCTGGTACTGATACGCAGCGTACTGTTGGAGCAGCTGTCAGCGATTGCATCCAACCCAAGCCATTGTTGCGGACTAACCACACCACCAGGAATACGCAAGCGAACCATAAATGAATATAAAGGTTCCAGTTTTTGCCGGCGACGTTCATCACGCAGATCCCGATGATCCTGCATATAAGTGCCGTGGAACTTAGTTAATTTGGTATCGTCGTCAGATATTGCGCCAGAGGCCGTATCATCAAGCCCTTCTGCAATGGTGCCACGCAGGTAGCGGCTGTCGACTTTAAGTTGTTCTGCTTCAGATAATTTTGTAGTCATTAGTACACATCACGTTGGTAGCGTTTATCTCGCGTCAGTTGACGCAGAAACTCAGTCGCATCTTCGCGACTCTTTTGGCCTTGTTCGCAAATAATATCGAGCAATGCCTCGTTAACATCGGGTGCCATATTGTCAGCATCACCACAGACATAAATATGGGCACCATCCTGTAGCCAGTTCCATATTTCAACCGCCTTCTCACGCAGGCGGTGCTGCACGTACACTTTCTCTTGCTGATCTCTTGAAAAGGCGACATCCAGGTTGGTTAATAATCCGGACTTACGCCAGCCCAGCCATTCGGTCTGGTAAAGGAAGTCGGTCAGAAAGTGCTGGTCGCCAAAAAACAACCAGTTTGGTCCACGAGCACCACGTTCTTCACGTTCCTGCATAAAACTTCTGAATGGCGCGACGCCCGTACCAGGCCCAATCATGATAATTGGCGCATCGTCATCAGCTGGCAGTTTGAAGTTTTTGTTGGCATCGATATAGACCGGAATGGTGGTATCGTCTGTTACGCGATCTGCCAGCCAAGTGGAAGCAACGCCTCCCCGATCACGATTATGTGAATGGTAACGGACTGCGGCGACGGTAAGATGCACTTCGTCATCAACAGCGGCCTGACTGGAAGCGATTGAGTACAAACGCGGTGGCAATTTACGCAGTAAATTGATGAAGCCATTGGCATCCAGACCAGCTATCGGATAGCTTTGCACCAGATCGAGTACATCACGACCACGCAGCCATTCAGTTAATGCACTTTTATCTTCCACCAGTTGCGTCAGTTCCTCAGAACCAGCCAGCTCTGCCCACTTCTCCAGTAAGGGCCGTGTCAGCAACGTAATTTCACGGTGATGCATCAACGCGTTAAGCAGCGTGTCTGAACGCTCATCCAGTTCTACTGTGGCATCGGCGTCAAACGCTAAGGTTTCGATAAGTTGAGCCACCAGAAGCGGATCATTTTGCGGGTAAATGCCTAATGCATCACCCGGCTGATACGTTAATCCAGAACCATCCAGCGATAACTCAACGTGATGAACCTCCTTTGAGGAGCCTCGGCCATTTAATAATTGGTTCTCAAGAATCGGGGCCGGAAAGGGGTTTTTCCGATCATAAATCGACTCAACCACTGGAGCTGCAGATGAAGCAGCGGCAGGTGATTGTGGCGCGCTTGCCTGGATTTTACTGCTCAGGCTGTCGACAAATGAATTTATCCACTGTTCGGCAGCGGCATCATAATCGACATCACAATCAACACGCGGAATTAATGCTGTTGCGCCAAGCTTTTGCAAGCGTTCGTCAAAGTCTATGCCCGTTTGGCAGAAATACTCGTAGCTGGAATCGCCAAGCGAGAGGACGCTATATTCAAGTCCTTTCAAGCCAGGTGCTTTACGGCCACCGAGGAACTCGTACAGGTCCATTGCATTATCAGGCGGCTCGCCTTCGCCGTGAGTGGATGTCAGCACGGCCAGATATTGTTCATTTTTCAACTCTCTGGGCTTGTAATCCGCCATATCAAATACGGTGGCATCAATTCCACTGGCAATCGCTTTTTCAGCTAACTGGCCGGCTACCGCTTCGGTATTACCGGTTTGTGAGCCATACAGGATAGTGAGTTTGATACGTTCAGCTACTGTTGCAGAGACCGGGTCTGTCGTCGCTTGAGCTGCTCGGTATCCTGACAGATAACCTGACAACCAATCGATCTGCCAGCCTTCGAGCCCCTGAAGCAAATTATTAAGCTGCAGTAGCTGCTCATCAGTTAATGGTGCATTGGGCAACCTGATATTCATATGATGGATTGTTCTCTTAAAAATTTAATGGCAAGGACGTAAGCTTGCACAACATAACAAAATTCACATATAGACAGAAATTATATGTTTGTATTTTAATATAACTAAATGGTATATGACTTATGCATGGACGCCATTATAGCGCAATACTTGTATCACGGCCTGTCGTAACGACTTGCTTGGCAACTAAGCGTTGAAACGTCGATAAACATGACGCTAAACGCTTGTGGTGACGATCTTTCTACAGGAACTATCAATAGCATAATGGTTATGCCCGACACTGATTCGCTCCCGGCATCTTTCCGTTACTGCTGAAACTGCACCAGCCGAATAGTTGGCAGCCAGTTCTGACTTGAAGCAGCTCGGCTGCCAGGCACCTTCCCACATTAATAACCTGCGTTTTATCCAGCGAGCTGGAAAACAGGAAATTATATCATCACCCACCTAAATGCCAAAGGCGTAAGCTAGGTGTTTGAATTAGTGAAAACCTCTGATGCAGCGCGCTGCTTCGGCTGGCGATGATGCTGACTGTCGGCTGGCGCACTGAATAATGAAGAAAACATCTGCTGCCGTTCAACCTACGGCGTTACTGGCCGAAGGCGCCGTTGTCCACCAGTAAGTGGTACAGGGAGTTTGCCAGCTGATCATAACCCGCGGCATGCGGATGGATGGGATCTGACTTTAAGCCAGGTTCACTAAGCACTTCTTTCAAAACAGTTTTTTCGATTGGCAGATCATTGGCTGCCGCAATGTCCATGTATAACGGTTCTGCCGCCAGGCCGATACCTAACCTTGGGACAGCGACCAGAATAACTTGTGCGCCGCTGTTTTTGACTGTGTCTATCATCGCTTGCAAATTCGCCTGCAACTGTGGCCGGCTTTGTTTGCGCAGCAAATCATTGCCGCCATGGCAGAGGATGACCAGGTCAACTTTTGTTTCAGCCAGGATCTTTGTCAAACGCTCTTTTCCTGCAGTGCTCAATTCACCAGGAATACCTGCATTGATAACTGTTCTTCCTGTCAGCTCAGCCAGCCGGGCTGGATAGCTTTGTTCTGTCGATGCCCCACTTCCGTAAGTGAGGCTGTCACCAAATGCGAGAATGACGGCATTTCCGGGCAGAGGCGTCAGCGGCGTTACCGTTTGGCCACAAGCGGAAAGCAACAAGCTGCTGAGCAATAAAATGCACCAATACTGTAGAGAGTGATAGTGGGCCATCAGGCAGCTAGCTGACGAGCAGCTGGAAACAGTCGATAAAAGTTTTCTGTGGTCGCGGCGGCGATCATCGCTTCGGACTCCCCACGCAGCTCAGCCAGGAAGGCAGCGACATGTTTAACATAAGCGGGTTGGTTAACCTTGCCACGATGTGGCACTGGCGCCAGATAAGGCGCATCCGTTTCGATAAGAATGCGGTCCAACGGCAGCTTTTTAGCGACTTCCTGCAATTCATGTGCATTTTTAAAGGTCACAATGCCGGAGAGAGAAATGTAAAAACCAATATCCAGCGCACGTTTTGCCGTTTGCCAGTTCTCTGTAAAGCAATGAATAATGCCGCCAGCGTCACGCGCATTTTCCTGCTCCAGCATGCGCATGGTGTCATCACGCGCCTCACGGGTATGGATAATCAGCGGTTTCCTGCAGTGTTTCGCAGCGTCAATGTGATAAAGGAAACGTTGCCTCTGCCACGCCAGGTCACCTTCACTGCGAAAATAATCGAGACCTGTTTCGCCAATAGCGATTACTTTGGGATGAGCCGCAAGCACGATCAACTGGTCAGTAGTCAGCGTAGCGTTTTCATCTACATTTGGATGAATGCCCACGCTGGCCGTGATCTGAGGGTATTGCTGAGCCAGTTGGCATACTTCTCCGATGCTTTTCTCATCAATAGCTATACACAGGATATGCTCTATATCATTGGCTGTTGCTTCAGCAACGGCTGCCGCAACACCACCCGGCTGATCGGCCAGTAAGTTTAAATGACAATGTGAATCGATATACATGAATTTGGGTTGCTCGCTTAGGGATCGCAGCGTAATGCTGTACGTTTACATGGTGTAGGTTGTTTTATCTGATTTTAGTTTATCAACAAGATAGTTCTCAATTTTACCGCGCACCACATTGGCACCACCATTTCCCTCACTGAAGTGTATGCCTATTCCAGTAGCCTGGTTACCCTGGGCACCACTTGGCGTAATCCAGGCAATCGTTCCGGCAACGGGGATTTTTTCAGCTTCATCCAGCAAAGTCAGCAAAATAAATACTTCTTCGCCCATTTCGTAGCTTTTATTGGTCGGGATAAATAACCCGCCATTTTTCAGAAACGGCATAAAGGAATGGTACAACATATTCTGGTCACTGATTTTCAGCGAAAGAATGCCTTTACGTGGATTCATACCCATAAAAAAGCCTCTTTAATTATTCTCAGCAGGAGCAAGGGAAAGTGTTGATTCTGTCTGTGCTATGCGCATAACAGAAACCATAAAGTCTTCTATTAACAATGTCTTGTTATAGTTATTTGAAGATGATAGTAGCTTTATTGTATTGATGATGCAATCAACGATCTGCCAGTATTGTTGTGGCAGTCCCAGTGCTGTTTGTTCGCAAAAATAGTGCTTGAGACGTGTTTTGATGTTGAATAATAACTGGTGCATTACTTTGATTAAATCATATTGTTGCCATTCTGTGGCCAGTTGTACCGGGTTCAATGGTTGTTTCAATAATTGCTCAAAATCTTGCTGAACTTGCTGGTAATGTTGCCACTCGTCTGTAGTCAGCGCATTAGCAATCGTTAATGGGGCATTCAAGGTAAACGGAGCAAGTTTTTCCAGCTGCACCGCATCAACCTCAAGCCGCTGAGCCTTAAGCCATTGTAATGTGCTCTGGATATCAGGAGCAGTCAGATGCATTTGCTGACAACGACTACGAATCGTCACCGGCAGATAATGCACCGCATTGGTGGTCAGCATCAAAATCGTATTACCCGGCGGCTCTTCAAGCAGTTTTAACAGACTATTGGCCGCACTATGAGTCATCGCATCCGCCGACTCAATAATCACCGTTTTCCAGCTGGCAATGCTCGGCGTCAGCGACTGTTTTTCTTTCAGAGCACGTATTTGTTCAATTTTTATTGTTTTGCCAGCTTCTTCAGCATGAATATAAAGATGATCTGGATGGCTGCCTGCCAACATCAGCTGACAACTATGACAACTTCCACAAGCATGAAAATCAATATCTGGCGCCAGGCATAGCAGGCTCTCTGCCAGCTTGCCTGCCAAACAGGTTTTACCCAGTCCAGCAACACCGGTCAGCAGTAATGCGTGGGGTAAACGTTGTTGTTTGACTCTGGCAAGAATGTGTTGCCATGTATCCTGCTGCCAGGGATAAAGCTCAATCATTAGACTCATTGCTCAACAGCTGCTCAAGTGGTTGTTGAAGCTGATACTGAATAGCTTCGACCGTTTGGCTGGCATCGATCAGTTTGATACGCCCCGGTTCGGCTTGTGCCCGGGCCAGATAACACTGCCTTACCCGCTCAAAAAAAGCCTGTTGTTCCTGCTCAAACCGGTCTCTTTGTTGGGGACGTTGATCAACACGGAGCTGCCCCAGCGCCACCGGCAAATCAAACAAAAAGGTAATATCGGTATGGCAGCCTTGCAATGTCCAATCTGCAAGCGCGGCAATGCGGCGTTCACAAACGCCTCTTCCGCCTCCCTGATAGGCAAATGTCGCATCAACAAACCGATCCGATAGTACCCAGTCGCCTCGTTGTAATGCAGGTTTGACAACCTGTTGCAAGTGTTCTGCGCGGGCGGCAAACATCAGCAATAACTCGGTATCTTCAGACATTGGCTGCTCAGCAGGCTCCAGTAGTATGTTGCGGATCTGCTCACCTACCGTAGTTCCACCGGGTTCTCGGGTGACCACAACCTGCTTGCCTTTTGAACGTAAAAAATCAGCAATAAACTGTAACTGTGTCGACTTGCCGGCACCTTCTATGCCTTCGATACTGATAAATTTTCCGTTCATTGAGCTTTCCGTATTTTATTCCAGTAATTCCTGACAGCGCGATTATGTTGCTCCAGCGTGTCGGAAAAAACGTGACCGCCATTGTCAGCGCCAGCAACAAAATACAGGCTGGTTCCCTCCGCGGGACGCATGGCAGCTGCAATGGACTCCTTGCTTGGCAGGCAAATTGGCGTTGGTGGCAAACCAAACCGGGTATACGTGTTGTAGGGCGTATCCGTTTGCAGATCCTTTTTACGGATGTTGCCAGCGTAATTCTCCCCCATACCGTAAATCACCGTCGGATCCGTCTGTAGTCGCATCCCCTTGGCTAGCCGTCTGACAAAGACCCCGGCAATTTCCGGGCGCTCTTGTGGTATCGCACTTTCTTTTTCGATGATGGAAGCCATGATCAATACCTCATAAGCAGATTTATAAGGTAAATCTTCTGTCATGTTTTGCCATGCCCTATCCAGTTCATCTTGCATTTTCTGGTAAGCGCGACGTAAAAATTGTACATCAGTGGTATTTGCCGGAAAATGATAGGTTTCAGGCAAGAACCAGCCTTCTGCCAGGCTGTTTTCGATAGACAAGGCTTCTCGTACCGTGTCATTGGTCAACTCAGCTAGCGTTAGCTGAATTTCAGGGTGTTCCTTAATCTTGTCAAACAA
>CANRLD010000045.1 GCA_947631375.1 uncultured Methylophaga sp.
CTTAGCGGCATTTCATGCCATCAGGTGCCTGGCTGTGCCAGACGCGGAATCATTCCCACTCAATGGTGGCGGGCGGTTTGCTGGAAATATCGTAGGTTACCCGTGAAATTCCGGCGACTTCATTGATGATCCGCCGAGAGACCAGATCTAGGAAGTCATAAGGCAGGTGTGCCCAGCGGGCGGTCATAAAGTCGATTGTTTCTACGGCACGTAATGCCACCACGTAATCGTAACGGCGACCATCGCCCATTACCCCAACTGATTTTACAGGTAAAAAGACAGCAAAGGCTTGGCTGGTTTTATCGTATAAATCATGGTTGCGTAATTCTTCGATAAAGATATTGTCGGCCTTACGCAGCAGATCGGCATATTCTTTTTTAATTTCACCAAGAATACGTACCCCTAAGCCTGGACCTGGAAAAGGATGGCGATAAACCATATCGCTGGGTAGCCCGAGCTCCACACCCAGCTTGCGGACTTCGTCTTTAAACAGTTCGCGCAACGGTTCAATCAATTGCAGCTTCATGTGTTCCGGTAAACCACCAACGTTGTGGTGGGTTTTGATCACCTGTGCTTTTCCTGTTTTTGCCGCAGCGGATTCAATAACATCAGGATAAATCGTACCCTGGGCAAGCCATTGTACGTTGGTCAGTTTGGCAGCTTCTTCATCGAAAACGGCAACAAATTCGCGACCAATGATTTTACGTTTGGCTTCCGGATCCTGTTCGCCGGCCAACGCTGCCAGAAAACGGGCTTCGGCATCTACGCGAATAACCCGGATCCCCATATGTTTAGCAAACATGGCCATGACCTGGTCACCTTCGTTTTCACGAAGCAGCCCGTTATCGACAAAAACGCAGGTTAATTGATCACCGATTGCCCGGTGCAGCAGCGCCGCGACAACAGAAGAGTCCACACCGCCGGATAAGCCTAGTAATACTTCATCTTTACCGACTTGCTGGCGGATGCTGGTAATGCTGTCTTCAATGATGTTTGCAGAAGTCCACAAGGTTTCGCAGCCGCAGATTTCGGTAATAAAACGTGAAATCATCCGCTGGCCTTGTGTGGTGTGGGTGACTTCAGGGTGGAACTGCAGGCCATAAAACTGGCGGTTTTCATCCGCCATACCAGCAATAGGCGCGCTGTCTGTGCTGGCGATAATCTTAAAACCTTCAGGTAGCTGGCTGACCCGATCGCCATGACTCATCCAGACATCCAGCATGCCATAGCCTTCTGGCGTGCTGTGATCTTCAATGTCCCGTAACAGGGCGGAGTGGCCGTGCGCGCGGATTTTGGCATAGCCGAATTCACGATGCGTTGACGATTCAACCTGACCACCGAGCTGCGTGGCCATGGTTTGCATACCGTAGCAAATACCCAAAACCGGAATGTTCAGCGTAAAAATACATTGTGGCGCCGCCGGAGCAGCGTCGCCGATTGTCGAGTCCGGCCCGCCAGAGAGAATGATGCCTTTTGGTGCGAACTCACGGATGTCAGCCTCGCTGATATCGGGGTTACGTAATTCGCAATAAACTCCGGCTTCCCGAATACGGCGGGCGATCAATTGTGTGTATTGCGAACCAAAATCGAGGATCAGGATGCGGTGGTCGTGAATATGGCTGCTCATGATTATCTCTTGCAAGCGAAAAGAAAATCCGCGCCACTCTGTAGTGACGCGGCTATTCGTGGTTAATTGCCCCGGTAGTTAGGTGCTTCTTTGGTAATGGTTACGTCGTGGACATGGCTTTCATTCATGCCCGCCAGAGTGACGCGAACAAACTCCGGTTTGGTACGCATTTCCTCAATAGTGCGACTGCCGGTGTAGCCCATGGAAGCACGCAGACCGCCCATCAGCTGATGGATAACCGGGTTTAGCGTGCCTTTGAATGGAACGCGGCCTTCGATACCTTCGGGCACCAGTTTGTCGGCTTCGCTGGATTCCTGAAAGTAACGATCGCTAGAGCCTTGTTTTTGCTGCATGGCGCCCATCGAGCCCATGCCGCGGTAGGATTTATAAGCGCGCCCTTGGAACAGTTCAACTTCTCCGGGGGCTTCTTCAGTACCTGCAAACATGCCGCCAATCATAATGACATGGGCACCGGCAACAATGGCTTTGGCAATGTCACCAGAGTAACGCACACCACCATCGGCGATCAGAGGAACACCTGTCCCTTCCAGTGCTTGAGCTACATTGCTGATCGCACTGATTTGCGGAACACCGACACCAGCAATAATACGCGTGGTGCAGATTGAGCCGGGGCCGATTCCAACTTTTACTGCATCAGCGCCTGCTTCGACCAATGCTTTTGCTGCTGCGCCGGTGGCAATGTTGCCACCAATCACCTGCACATCGGGGTAGTGCTGTTTAACCCAACGCACTTGATCCAGTACTCCCTGAGAGTGGCCATGCGCAGTATCTACCACGATAACGTCCACTTCTGCAGCAACCAGCGCTTCGACACGTGCTTCACTTTCCGGACCAATTCCGACCGCAGCGCCAACACGTAAACGACCCAGACTGTCTTTGGAGGCGAGCGGGTTATCGGTTTGCTTCTGGATATCTTTGACGGTAATCATGCCTTGCAGATGGAAGCCATCATCCACCACCAGCACTTTTTCGATGCGGTTGCTGTGCAACAAATGCAGAACCTGTTCACGACTGGCGTCTTCCCCAACGGTGACCAGTTTGTCTTTGCCGGTCATTACCGAGGAAACGGGGTTATCAAAATGTTTTTCAAAACGCAGATCACGGCTGGTAACAATACCAACCAGGTCTTTACCATCGACGACGGGAACGCCGGAAATATTGTGAGCACGTGTCAGAGCAACTACGTCGCCAATAGATGTGTTTGGGCTAACGATGATGGGATCCCGCACCACACCACTTTCAAACTTTTTTACTTTACGAACTTCTTCGGCCTGCTGTTCGATGGTCATGTTTTTGTGGAGAATACCAAGTCCTCCTTCTTGCGCCATCGCAATCGCTAGACGGCTTTCGGTGACGGTGTCCATTGCAGCGGATAACAGCGGTAGCTTGATAGTGATATTACGTGTCAGTTTAGTGGACAGGTCGACATCTCGTGGCAAAACGTTTGAGTAGGCGGGGACAAGTAAAACGTCATCAAATGTGAGGGCTTCTTGCGCAATTCTCATGAGGCGGGTTCCCGAATTTGTTGTAATATGATCAGCGAATTATATCAGGAACTAGAGGGTTTATGACATCACTTATGACATCGGATGCGCAAGTTAAACTCGCTGCCCGTGCTGTCAAGGAGGTGTATCCGGTTTCGCGTCTGGTCAGAGAAGTCCGGTTACTGCTGGATGGATCTTTTCCATTGTTGTGGGTAGAAGGCGAAATCTCTAACCTGGCAATGCCAGCTTCCGGTCATATCTATTTCACGCTGAAAGACTCAGCGGCGCAGGTGCGCTGCGCAATGTTCCGCAACCGCAATCAACAACTGCGATTCACCCCTGAAAATGGCATGCAGGTTTTATTGCGTGTCAAAGTGACGCTATACGAAGGTCGCGGAGAGTTTCAACTGGTTGTCGAGCACATGGAAGAAGCCGGCAGTGGTGCCTTGCAGCGTGCCTATGAAGCATTGAAAGCGCGGCTGGGACAGGAAGGGCTGTTTGATAGCGCCCATAAAAAAGAGTTGCCAGCCTTTCCACAGACTGTCGGTATCATTTCGTCGCCGGATGGTGCGGCTGTTCACGATATTTTGCATGTCTTGCGCCGTCGTTTTCCAGCCGTTAACGTCATTTTGTATCCGGTAGCCGTACAAGGCGAGACGGCTCCGCAACAAATTGCCGCGGCGATTCAACTGGCTGATCAGCGACAGGAGTGTGATGTGTTGATAGTCGGTCGTGGTGGCGGCTCACTGGAAGATTTATGGAGCTTTAATGATGAAGTGGTGGCAAGAGCATTGTTTGCCAGCAGTTTGCCGACGATCAGCGCGGTAGGGCATGAGATCGATTTTACCATCGCTGATTTTGTGGCTGATGTCAGAGCGCCAACACCCTCGGCAGCTGCGGAGTTAGCCGTTCCAGAAGCACAGCAATTGTTGACCAATTTAGCGACTCTTCTCAAAGGCTTACAAAGTCAGATTCGCTATAAAATTTCCAATGAACAGCGGCATATCCGCTATTTATCGCAGCGGTTACCGCGGCCTCGACAACAACTCATGCTACAACAGCAGCAACTGAAACGTTTGCAAAATCAGCTGAATCACGCTGGCCGGCGGCAAATGCAAAACAGACAACAACAGCTGGATTATCTTGTCGCCCGACTACCGCATCCCCAACAGCGGATCAGCTGGCAGCAAGCGCACTTGCTAAAACTGACGCAGCGTTTAGAAAATGTATTTGCCTTGCGTCAACAACAATATCAGCAGTACGGACAGAGCTTACTGCGTCGTTTGCAACGTTTGATACCGTTGAAACAACTGGCTCGCCAACAGCAGCGCTTGGCTGTGTGTCGCAACCGGTTAACACGATTAACCCAGCAACAGATAGCCGATCGTCAAAAACATCTGACACAGCTGATGCGTACCTTATCTGTGGCGAGTCCCTTGAATACCTTGCAGCGCGGCTACAGCATCACCAGTGATGCGCAGAGTGGCAAGGTTGTATACCGTGCTGCGGATGTGGCGATTGGTCAAATGGTCACTATTCGCTTGTCAGCAGGATTGCTGCATTGCGAAGTTCGCAGTAAGGAAGATCAGCAAGACTGAGGCTGAATTTATTGCTTTGCCAGCGGATCAGCGTGTTGGCAATAACGCTTTAATAGCTTGGTCAGCAGTAGAAAATCAACAGGTTTGGTGAGGTAGGCTGTGAAGAGTCCTTCTGCTTGCTGTAAATCGTAGGGCATAACGGCTGCAGTTATCGCAATCACCGGAATATCCCGTAGTGAAGGGGTCGCCAGGATTTGTTTGGTCGCCTGCAAACCGCTTATTCCCGGCAGATTAATATCCATCAGAATAACAGCAGGCGTATTGTGTTCCAGCCATTGCAGTCCGGCTTCAGCGGTTTTGCAGGTGTGTAATTGATAGTTGGGCAGACGGGTGAAAAAAGCCTCCATCAGCTTGATATTGGCTGGATTATCTTCGATCGGCAGAATTAGATGGTTGTCAGCACTGGTGGTGGCTGTGTCGGCATTTTCAGGCCCCCGCGCCGTTGCTTGAGATGAAGACGGTGTTGTAGCGATTGGTAAGTCCACCCAGAAACGACTGCCTTGTTGTTCGCTACTTTCAAAATCCAAGGTACCGTGCATGGCATGGATTAGGCGTTGGGTTACGATTAGGCCTACACCAGTGCCTTCAATATCAGAGTTTTCCTGTCCCAGCCTGTCGAATGCGCTGAACAGGTAAGCCTGTTTTTCCTGCGCAATGCCGATGCCGGTATCTTCAATAAGGATCCTCAACTGATTTTGCTCATCAAGATGCTGCGTGGTGACGGTGACGTAACCATTCGGGCGATTATATTTGATGGCATTACTGATAAGGTTAATAAATACCTGTTTGAGTCTGGTGGAATCTGCCAGCACCAGTTGGCTGGCTATGTTATTGGCATCAATCTGTACTTGGAAGCGATCTGCCAGACTTTTCAGCATTGGCAGACAGTGCTGAAGCGTTGTTTTAATATCCACCGACTCAATGGAAACATGCACCTTACCAGTTTCGATTTTGGCCAATTCCAATAGATCATTGATGAGTTTGAGTAAGTGTTCGCCACTTTGCTCAATCACTTCCAGACTATCATTTTGGGTGGCTGTCGGCGGCGTCTGATTATCACTGCGTAGCAAATGGGTGAAACCAAGAATGGCATTGAGCGGCGTGCGTAATTCATGGCTCATGGCGGACAGAAAGTCGGATTTTGCCTGATTGGCCTTTTCGGCTTCCTCCTTGGCGGCGATCAAGGCTTGGTGCTCGGCTTTTTGTAATGAGATATTCCTGATAATGCCGGTAAACAGATAACCACTTTCCCATTTAGAAGCACTTAATGTCAGCTCAATGGGGATGATTTGTCCATCTTTGTGCAGCCCTTCCAGTTCGACTGCCTGACCAATAATGCGTGGTTGTTCAGTAGTAATAAACCGTGACATCCCTTGTTGATGACGTTGGTGATAATGCGGCGGTATCAATCGGGTAACATTCTGCCCAATAATTTCATCAGCCTGATAACCAAACAACTGCACAGCGGCAGCATTAAAGTTTTGAATAATGCCATTTTCATCAATGGTAATAACGCTTTCCAGCGTGTGATTCAGCAACGTTTGTAAACGTTCACTCTCACGTTTGGCGCTCATCTCAAGAGCCCTTCCCTTGAACAGTTCGGCTTCAAGAGCAGCGGTTTGCTGGGCGACTTTCTTGCTCAGCAGCTGGGCATGGCGATGCGTCAGCAGATAACCCAGCAATGCCAGTGCGGCCAGTATGCTGAGTGAGAATAATGATATCTTTAGCCATTTGCCCATGCTGAGGGGCGGGGAGTAGATAAATCCTTCGAGCTGATCAGTGTTACCAATTAATGCCAGGTGTTGGTAGTAATCGGCAATTTTTTGCCAGCGTTCCTGGGTCATGTGGCCGAGCCGTACGGTAGGGTAAAGGCTCATTGGAAACATAGGCGGTCAGCGCATCGATTTTGCGGTTAATCAAGTTGTCGATATCAGCTGCTGAAGGGGCGATAACGTTGAGCTGGGATTCGTGAATGTCGTCTTGCAATAGCATTGCTGATAAATCATCAGCGTAAGACTGACGAGTGACTGTTTTTCCAGCAAAATCAGCAGGGGAGTGGATGGTCGAATCTTCTCACAGCAACCAGGTGTAAGGACTGTTTTGAAAAATAGCGGCAAGCGCAACAAATGGCTGGCCTTTGAGCCGCTCAACAACTAATCCTGCTCCCGAGATCCCAAAATCCACCCGCCCTGTTTCAACCTCGGAAAACGGTGCTTTTTGTCCGGTCAGGATCGTAACGGATAACCCGGCATCCCGATAAAACCCTTTCTCCTGTGCGGCATAAATACCCGCAAACTGAAACTGATGTTGCCAGTGAAACTTAATTGAAACGGGCGTGAGATGAGACTCATGATTGGCTAGCACTGGCAAGGCAGAAAATAACAGGATAAACGTGAACAAGCGGCGCATAAACAATACTCGTCGAGAGCTGGCCCCAAGCTTACTCTACTGCTAATGCGGATTGCCACAGATACGGAGTCTTTTAGTCTGCTATTACAGACGAAAATCCCGCCCCAGATAGACACTGAGTACCCGCTTATCCTTGAGGATTTCGTCGGGTGTTCCTTTGGCAATGACTTCACCTTCGTTAAAGATATAAGCGCGCTGACAAACACTCAAGGTTTCCCGGACATTATGATCCGTGATCAAAATACCAATGCCACGTGCTGCAAGTGCTTTAATAATACCCTGAATATCCAGCACTGAAATCGGATCGACACCAGCAAACGGTTCATCCAGCAGAATAAACTGCGGATCCATGGCTAAAGCACGCGCAATTTCTACCCGTCGTCTTTCACCGCCCGATAACGCCATTCCCAGTGATTTTCGTATATGGCCAATATGAAACTCATCAAGCAATCTTTCCAGCAGCTGCTGTTTGGTACGTTGATCAAGCTGTTTTCGGGTTTCGATAATAGCGTACAGATTGTCTTCTACCGATAATTTACGAAACACCGATGCTTCTTGGGGCAAGTAACCAATCCCCCGTTGGGCACGGCTATGGATAGGTTCATGGGTCAGTTCCTGCTGATCCAGAAAAATACTGCCATGATCGACCGGAACCAAGCCGACAATCATATAAAAACTGGTGGTTTTTCCCGCGCCATTGGGACCGAGTAAACCGACAATCTCACCACTATTTACTTCCAGGGAAATGTTTTTAACAACCTGTCGGTCACCATATTGCTTGGCAAGCGATATTGCAGAAAGCTGGCTCATGTAAATTCCGGGGTTATTCAGGGTTCATTTGCAGATAACGGGCACTCACCCAGCCGATAACGGCGTTATCACCGATCATACCGCGTACCTGTACCCATTCTGGTTGACGAGTCAGTACGATAACTTCTGTGTTATTGCCCAAGGCGCCTAAGCGCTCATATTGCGTCCCAGGGCCGGTGCGGACATTTAGTGTTGCCAGCGTCACTGCGGTCGGATAGCTGGTATCAGACTGCTGTTCTGGTGCGGCGACTACGGGTTGTGAGGTTTTTGTCGCGGGCTGCTCCGGCTTATTGGCGGTTTTGTCACGTTGGCCGGGTGGCTGAATGGTTATATGAACACGACCACTGGATTGCCGTTCTCCAGCCACTTCAACGGGTTTGGAATTGGCGACAACAATGTTTTTATCAATATCATATTCGATATGATTACCGCGAAATTCATCGCCTGATTGCCAGACATAACCTTGGCCTACCAGATAAATTCGCTGGCTGCGGGCGTGATATTCCATCTGTAGCGCTTTGGCTTTGACTGGCGGATCCCCTTCTTTGTGTACCTGTTCATAGGTGGCGAGATTACCTTCGGCAATGGCTTTGTCCAGCTCGCGGTTTTCATTATAAAAAAAGGTGATGATATCGCCTTCAATGCGTAATGTGCCTTGCGTCAGTACTGCATCGCCCTTGTATTGGGTTATGCCGGTTTGGTCATCGAGCTGCGCGTGATCTGCTTCAATATTGATAGGCTGTTCACGATCACTTGGTAGGGCAAGCGCAACAGCTGGCAGCAGGAATGTGACCCAAAACAGATTAATTAGCGGGTGGCGCATGGTATTGTCCTCGCACTCTGGAGTGCAGATTGATGGTTTCTTCTTGTAACGCGGCATGCAAGCCGACCGAATGAGTGTCGCCATGCGGAGACTTCATGGTGACGGGCTGATCGGTATAGGCTGTATTATGAACGGTGTCCAGATTCAGCTTTTCCGTAAGTAGCTGAATTTCAGGTTGATCCTTATTGGTAATAATAACGTTGCCCGTCATCAAAATATTTTCACCTTCACCTTCTGTTTCAGCATAGTCTGATTCAATGATCCAATCATCTCTTTGCGGAGTGATAATCAATGTTTCTGGATTATAAACTTCGGTGCGATCATTTTCTGGGTAATGGTACAAGGTATCACCAGTGATCACCCGCGATGGTTTACCTTGCAGATCCATTACGGTCAGTTTGAAATCCGTCATACCAAAGTCAATGCTGTACTCAATCGGCGAGGCTGTTGTTGGCGCTTCTGGTTTGTTCAACAAGAGCCACAGGCTGATCAAGGCGAGCAGCACCAAGGCAAATTTAAGAAGGTTAGCGGTGTTAAAAATGGCGTTCAAGTTGAGCCTGCAGGGTACCCTGTCCTTCCATGATTAATTCACATACTTCGCGCGCGGCGCCTTTGCCACCGCCGGATGGGGTGATCCAGTGGGCGTGTTTCTTGACGACTGCATCAGCATCCTGAACGGCGATTGCTAGCCCGACCCGATGCATAATAGCCAAGTCGACCCAGTCATCACCAACATAAGCACATTGTTCCGGTGTTAATTTGAGAATTTTCAGCAATTCCTCAAAAGCCGGCAGTTTCACTCTTTGCCCCTGAAAAACATGGTTGATACCAAGGCTTTGCATACGGTGCTCAACGACTCTTGAGGTGCGGCCGGTAATAATAGCGATATCGACACCGGTATATTGCAACAGTTTCATGCCATGACCATCACGCGAGTGAAACGCTTTATATTCCTCACCATCATCGCCGATGATGATGCTGCCGTCCGTCAACACGCCATCGACATCAAAAATCACTAATTTAATTTGTTTGGTACGGGACGTAATATCCTGCATGAATGTTTCCTGAAATTTATACGACGCCAGCACGTAATAGATCGTGCATATTAAGGGCGCCGGTTAGTTTATTGTGTTTATCGGTAATTAACAGACCGTTTATCTTATAGCGCTGCATCATTTGCAATGCTTCAGCAGCCAGCATTTCTGCATGGCCGGTTTTACATTGCCGAGTCATGTGTTCTTCCAAAGGTGCCGTGTGTATATCGACCGCATGTGCCAGTACGCGGCGTAAGTCGCCATCAGTGAAAATTCCGACCACATTGTCCTGATCGTCCACTATAGCGGTCATGCCCAGACTTTTATTGGACATTTCAATCAATGCTTCGCGTAATGATGCGCTTTCATGAACCTGTGGTATGGCTTCGCCGCTGTGCATGATATCGCTGACACGTAATAATAGTCTTCGTCCCAAATGCCCGCCAGGGTGTGACATGGCAAAGTCTTCCGCAGTAAAACCGCGGGCTTCCAGTAAGGCAATTGCCAAGGCATCACCCATGACTAATGCGACAGTAGTGCTGGAAGTCGGCGCCAGCCCTAATGGGCAGGCTTCTTTGTATACACGGACATTGATATTGGCACTGGCGCATTGTGCCAACGTGGACTGTGCTCTGCCGGTCATGCTGATTAACGGTATGCCCAGTCGTTTAATCAGCGGGAGGATGGTGAGAATTTCAGCGGTTTCTCCAGAGTTGGATAACGCCAGTACCACATCCTTATCGGTGATCATGCCCAGATCACCATGGCTGGCTTCACCGGGATGCACAAAAAAAGCCGGACTACCGGTACTGGCTAGCGTGGCGGCAATTTTACTACCAATGTGGCCGGACTTTCCCATGCCAATGACGACAATCCGCCCCTGGCACTGCAACAGATACTCACAGGCACGAACAAATTCATCATCAATGCGATCGCGCAACAGAGCGATCGCCTCCAGCTCAGTATCAATGACTGCCAGTGCAAGCTGTTTGAGTTTGTCCGCATCAATCTTCATCTATTGTTATGTCTACCTTAGTCATCATAAATATGTCGGGGAAAACCTGGACATAGTGTGCATTTGAGTGTCCGGTCAGCGTTAACTGTAATCAAGAACAGAGGCCAATGTGCAGGAACTCGCCTAATTATAAAGCTAAATTTATGCTTTGGCAGTCGAAGAGGGCTGATCGCTGTATGAGCAGCTACGCTATGTAAGTAACTACTGATGTTAGCCAGCGACGAAAACAAACAAGCCGGAATGAATCCCGGCTTGGTTTAGTTATTGGATGAGGTTTGCAATCAATACGCTTGCGGTGTTACTCATCATCAAACAGATCAAACTCATCGTCTGGCGGATTGCCATCATAGACC